>NZ_RCOB01000096.1:0-3469 GCF_004307665.1 Pseudomonas sp. Sample_16 | reverse complement strand
ATCGTTCCCACGCTCTGCGTGGGAATGCCTCAACGGACGCTCCGCGTTCGGCTTTTGGGACGCGGAGCGTCCCGGGATACATTCCCACGCGGAGCGTGGGAACGATCATCACAGGCAATCGAGCTCTCAGGCCGGGGCCATTTCCTGCGCCAACCCCAGGAACGCCGCCGGCAGCCGTGCGTTTTTCCGCTCCTTGAGGCAGTACAGATACTCCGGCAACAACGGTGCATTCTCGATGGTCAGCACCCGCAGCTGCGGATCGTGCGGCACTTCCTGCCGGGCAATCAGGCTGATGCCGATGTTGCGCAGCACCGCTTCGCGAATCGACTCGCGACTGCCAATCTCCAGCAACGGCCCGACACTCACCCCGGCGCCAGCCAGCAATTCTTCGGTCATACGGCGGGTGGTCGAACCCGTTTCGCGCATCAACAATGTATGCCCCGCCAGTGCACTGAGCGGTACGTGATCATGTGCCGCCAGCGGGTGATTTCGATGCACCGCCAGCACCAGCGGATCGCTGCCGAGCACCCGGCGAATCAGCCGTGCATCGTCGAGCAACTGCGAGGACGCCGCGACATCGACGCGGTAGTCCTCCAGCGCTTCGAGCACCTGCTGGGAATTGCCGATTTCCACCGACACCTCCACCTGCGGCAGACGCTCGCGGAAAGTCTTCACCAGATCGAGGATGTAATACGGCGCCGTCGCGGCAATGCGCAGCGTGCCCTGCACCTGACCGCAATTGCGCAGGAAGAACTCGATGTCGGCTTCCTGCTGCATCAGCGCCTTGACCATCGGCAACAACCGCGCGCCCTCCTCGCTGACGCTCAGGCGCCGGCCGCCACGGTAGAACAACTCGACCGAATACTGACTTTCGAGATTGCGAATCTGCGTCGTCACCGTGGGCTGACTCAAACCGAGCTTTTTCGCGGCCTGGGTGATACTGCCCAGTCGGGCCACCATGTAAAACGCCTTCAGCTCGGCACTCAGCACAACCCGTCCTCATCCTTTATTTGCGCAGCAGGCGCAACCCGTTGAACACCACCAGCAAACTGACGCCCATGTCGGCGAAAACCGCCATCCACATGGTAGCGAGCCCGGCGAAGGTTACCCCAAGAAAGATCGCCTTGATCACCAATGCCAGGGCAATATTCTGCTTGAGAATGCTCGACGTCTGGCGCGACAGCTGAATGAATGCCGGGATTTTGCGCAGATCGTCGTCCATCAGGGCGACATCAGCGGTCTCGATAGCGGTATCGGTGCCTGCGGCGGCCATGGCGAAACCGATTTCGGAACGGGCCAGGGCCGGCGCATCGTTGATGCCATCACCCACCATCCCGACGTGATGCCCCTTCGCATACAGCGCTTCAATCGCCTGTAACTTGTCGGTGGGCAACAGATCGCCCCTGGCCTCGTCGATACCGACTTGCGCTGCGATCGCCTGCGCGGTGTGCACGTTATCGCCGGTGAGCATCAAGGTCTTGATGCCCAACTCATGCAACTGGCGGATCGCTTCGCGGCTGGATTCCTTCACCGTGTCAGCCACGGCGAACAGCGCCAATGGGCCGGACTGATCGAGCAGCAGCACCACCGACTTGCCCTGTTTCTCGAGGGCGGACAGTTTCTCTTCCAGCGCAGGAGAACACAGGCCTAGGTCTTCAACCAGGCGATGGTTGCCCAAATGGTACAGCTGGCCATTGATTTCGCCGCGCACCCCGCGCCCGCCCAGTGCTTCGAAGTTATCCACAACAAGTGGGGCCAATTGTTTATCCACAGCCGCGTTGGCGATCGCCAGTGACACCGGGTGATCCGAACGGCCGGCCAGCGCCGCGGCAATCGCCGGCGCCGATGCATCGGCGGTGGGGTCAAGCGACAGGTAATCGGTTTGTACCGGTTTGCCATGGGTGATGGTGCCGGTCTTGTCCAAAGCAAGGTAGTCGAGCTTGTAGCCGCCCTCCAGGTAAACCCCGCCTTTCACTAGAATACCTTTGCGGGCCGCGGCAGCGAGACCGCTGACGATGGTCACCGGTGTGGAGATCACCAGGGCACAAGGGCAAGCGACGACCAACAACACCAGGGCGCGGTAGATCCAGTCGAACCACAGCGCATTCATGAACAGTGGAGGAATGACTGCGACCGCCAACGCCAGGATGAACACCGCCGGCGTATAGATTTTCGAGAACGTATCGACGAAGCGCTGGGTCGGCGCCCGTGCGCCCTGGGCCTGCTCGACAGCGTGGATGATTCGCGCCAGGGTCGAGTTGTTTGCTGCCGCCGTCACGGCGTATTCCAGGGAACCGGCCTGGTTGATGGTGCCGGCGAACACTTTGTCGCCAATGGTTTTTTCCACGGGCAGGCTTTCACCGGTAATCGGCGCCTGATCAATGCTCGAGTTACCCGCGAGCACTTCGCCATCCAGCGCGATGCGCTCACCGGGACGCACCCGTACCCGGGCACCGAGCTCGATAGCCTTCACATCCTGCGTGACCCAAGTGCCGTCAGCCTGCAACACCGTCGCTTGTTCCGGCGTCATCTGCATCAAGCCACTGATGGCATTGCGCGCGCGGTCGAGGGATTTGGTTTCGATCAACTCCGCCACGGTGAACAGGAACATCACCATGGCCGCTTCCGGCCATTGCCCGATAAGGATTGCACCCGTCACCGCGATGCTCATCAACGCGTTGATGTTCAGGTTGAAGTTCTTCAGGGCGATCCAGCCCTTTTTATAGGTGCCCAGGCCGCCGCTGAGGATCGAGATCAGGGCAATGACCGCCACCACCCAGTTCGGAGCGGCGGCGGTGAAGTGGATGACTTCCGCCACCAATGCGCCAACGCCGGACAATCCCAGCGGCCACCAGGACTTTTTCTCGGGTGCCGGGGCCTGCGCTTCGGCGCCTTGCTCCAGGGGCTCGGCGTGCATGCCGAGGGCTTTGATGGCGTCGACAATCGGCGCAGTGCTGGCCAGATTATGGGTGACGCCCAGCACCCGGTTGATCAAATTGAACTCCAGCTGCTGCACGCCGGTCAGTTTTCCCAGCTTATTTTGAATCAGCGATTGCTCGGTCGGGCAATCCATGGCCTCAATACGGAAACTACTCAGCCGCGCATCGGCACTTGGCGCTTCGGTCAACTGAATCAGCGTGGGCTCGCTTGCTTTCGGTGCGCAACAGGATTCACCATGGCCGCCATGTAAATGTTTGGCCACGGGCTTAAGCTTGCTGCTGCAGCAAGTGTCTTCGGGTTTGTGGCTGTGCAGGGAATCGCTCATGGGTCGTGTCCATAAAAGTACCTGTTGCCAAGTAAAGACCCTGTAGCCACTATAGGGTCAAGCACCCTTTTTGGAGATCCTCGTCATGAAGATCGGAGAGTTGGCGAAACTCACGGATTGCGCCGTGGAAACGATCCGCTATTACGAGCGCGAAAACCTGCTGCCGGAACCGGCCCGCAGCGACGGCAACTACCGCGTCTACAC
>NZ_RCOB01000186.1:0-3562 GCF_004307665.1 Pseudomonas sp. Sample_16 | reverse complement strand
CGTGAGGCATCACTTCAGGGCCTTGCGCGTCGGTTTTCGCCTCTCTGCCCCTGCCGCATGAGCGGCATCAGAGCAAATGGGTTGCTTAGCGTAAGCGTCCGGCAAAGGCATCTGGCCCGAAGTCGGAAAATTGGCGCAACAGCCGATAGCTTCCTGTAACCATCGCCACTTCTAGAGGGATGGTGCGCGCGCAAGATGATGGGGCCGCAGTGACAGGACCACCCTCAAAAATAATGGTGATCCGTATAATTACATTAGACGGGGATTTAAGAGGTTTCAGGTACAGCAGGCTATCGCTTCCGGCCGTCTTCCGTCGCAAATTTCGATCAGTTTTGCGAGTTTTGCCACCAAATGCGGAGCGACAACTCCCGAGTGAATTTGGAAGGGGCAGAATGGGGTGCGCTACGGGGATATATAGGGATAATCAGGGTGTGATGGGGTGTTACGGGGATTATTAGGGAAAATGGGGGGTATATCAGGGGGCGCTAACTCCAGGGTAACTACCGTTCTGCGGATTAAATGGGGGGAAATGGGGTGTTTGAGAGAGGGATACAGGGAGACTGCGGGATTTATAGGGTGTCTCGGGGCGGTACGTGGCGTAGATCTACCCCATTGCAACCAATGCTACGAAAAACCATGTTTTGTGGATGATTTTGGGACTATGCGCCGGAATATTCATAAACGCTCCACGACGCCAGCTGATGTAATTACACCGGTTGCCACAGATGTGGCAGCAACGCCGCAATCTCACTCGCTCGCTGCGTGGGCAGTCGCGTCAGTACATCCTTCAGATAGACGTAGGGATCATGTCCATTAAGCCGTGCTGACTGGATCAAACTCATGATCGCAGCCGCACGTTTGCCGCTGCGTAACGAGCCCGCGAAAAGCCAGTTTGAACGCCCGAGAGCCCATGGCCGGATTTGATTTTCACACCAGTTATTGTCGAGGGGTACCGCGCCGTCCTCGAGGTATCGAGTCAACGCGGCCCAGCGTTTGAGCTGTAATCCAGGGCTTTGGCAATGGCCGATCCCTCAGGCACAAGTTGTCGCTGGGCGATCATCCAGGTGTGCAGCGCCTCGATTATCGGGGCCGATTTTTCCTGCCGTATCCGTTGTCGAGCGTCAGGTTCCAGTTCGCGGACTTCGCGTTCTATCTCATAAAGCGCGGCGATGTAATGCAGCGCTTTTTCGGCGATCTGGCTCTTATTGGTCGCGTGCAAGTCGAAGAACTTACGGCGAGCATGGGCCATGCAGCCGATCTCTGTGACGCCCAGATCAAAGCTCGCCTTGTAACCGGCGAAGTCGTCGCAGACCAGCTTGCCGTTCCAGTTGTTCAGGAAGGTTCGGGCGTGTTCGCCGGCGCGGCTCGGGCTGAAGTCGTAAACGACTGCCGCCAAGTCGGCGAACTGACTGGTGGCGTAGGCCCAAATGTAGGCTCGGTGGGTCTTCTTGGCGCCCGGCGTCAGCATCTGTACCGGCGTTTCATCGGCGTGGATCACGCCATGCTCGAGCACTGCTTCGCGCAGCGCATCCACCAGTGGCTGTAGCTGCACGCCGCAGGCGCCAACCCATTGCGCCAAGGTCGAACGGGCGATCGTCAGACCGGCTCGGCCGAAAATTTTCTCTTGTCGATACAGCGGCAGATGGTCAGCAAACTTGGCCACCATAACGTGGGCCAGCAGGCCTGCCGTAGGGATGCCTTTGTCGATGACATGCGCCGGTACCGGCGCCTGGATCAGCGACTCGCACTGCTCACAGGCCCATTTCCCACGGATATGGCGTTCGACGGTAAACACGCCGGGTGTGTAGTCGAGCTTTTCGCTGGCATCTTCACCGATGCGCTTGAGGGCGCAGCCGCATTGGCAATGGCTGTTGTCCGGTTCGTGGTGGATCAGCGTACGAGGAAACTGCGCTGGCAGCGGCGCACGCTTGGGTTGCTGGCGCACTTTGGCCGCAGTCGGCGTCGGTTGCAGTGCCTCAAGTTCAGCTTCAATAGCCGCGATGTCGGTGTCGATCAGGTCATCGAGCAAGCTGGCTTGAGCAGGACTTAGTTGCTCGCTGCGCTTGGCAAACTTGAAGCGCTTGAGCAGCGCGATCTCATGGGCCAGTTTCTCGTTGATTGTTTTGTGATGGTGGATTTGCTTGTCCATCGTCTCGACGCGCTGCATCAACTGCGCGGCCAGAGCGCGCAGTTGTTCGGGGTTCAGTTGGTCGAGATTCGGGATGGAAGTCATGCCGCCGATTTTGCCAGAGAGGGCTTTGGGCGGCGATAGACTGATGGGCCAATTGCGCTGGCAAGCTGGCCGTGGCAGAACTTAAAGCACAGTGATGACGCCGCTGGCACCGACTCTTTGCCAAGGTAAACCGAGTATCAGGGCCTGAAGCTGTTCTGCATCCAACTCAAGTTCCGAACCATGTCGCACGCCTGGCCAGAAAAAGCGTCCTTGGTGCAACCGACGTGCTGCCAGCCAGATGCCGACGCCGTCATGCACCAGCACTTTCATCCGATTGGCGCGGCGGTTGGCGAAGAGATAAGCACAGTGCGGCTTCGCCGCACCGAACACGGCCACTACCCGTGCAAGCGCGGTGTCGGTGCCCGCGCGCATGTCCATCGGCTCGGTGGCGAGCCAGATGGAATCGATGCGGATCATCAGATTAATCCCCGGACGAATCGGGCACATCCCTCGGGATCGTTGACGGGCCAGTTCACCACGAGGCTCCCATGCTCGCTTGGCACATCGATTCTGATCGACGGCGAGGGACGATCATGAACGCTGGGTTCTAGTTTCAAAGGGATAAAAGCGGGCAGGTTTTTACTGTCCGCGTCGCGATAAAGCGGAATCCATTTACGCACGAGATTGGCATTGATCCCGTGGCTCAGCGCGACGCTTGCGATGGACGCACCAGCATGCAGACATTCCTGAACGACTTGGGCTTTGAAAGGTTTGGGGTAAGAGTGTCGTTGGCGCATGGCGATCCGCTTAATAAGGCTAAAAATGGTGTCCACTTAAATAGGTGTCCACCATCGCCCTAAGCGTTGGGATCAGAAAGGTGTGTTGGCCGGACGCTTACTGCTTAGCACCGGCGAGCCCGGTACTTCGAAAATGGGAAGTCTTGGCGTGGTGATCGCTTGCGTCGTGCGATTAAATTGGCGCCGAGAAAGACAGTAGCGCTACACCCTCTCGCCTGCATGCCCGGCATACAGCCCTCCTATGACGCTGCTTTCTCTCGAATGGTGACGCTTTTAGCCCGTATTCCTCCCATCAGGATACGGGTTCTTTTTTCTTTCTGATCCAGGCTTGTCAATAGCTTGGATCTCCTGCCTGAGACGCAACTCATTAGCTCGAAGACATGCCGGCGTACTCGCCTTTATTGCAGGAGGCGCAGCTGCAAGCCCCTCTTCGGAGGAGTGAACGATTGACCAGCAGTGGTAGGACCAGGCTTGTTTCGCCTACTTGATCAGGATGATGACATTTTTTGTGCTACAGATGTTCTTGCGCTTGTGGGTGGCTCGTTGCGCGAGGCCAGCTGTAACTCGAACTACTGCCAGCATCGCTATAAGA
>NZ_RCOB01000019.1:0-3682 GCF_004307665.1 Pseudomonas sp. Sample_16 | reverse complement strand
TGCCGACCCCCAACGGCGTCAAGGTGTCGATCATGCTTGAAGAGATCGGCCTGCCGTATGAACCGCATCGCGTCGGCTTCGATAGCAACGACCAGATGTCCCCCGAGTTCCTGTCGCTGAACCCCAACAACAAGATTCCGGCCATCCTCGACCCCCATGGTCCCGGTGGCCAGCCGCTGCCGTTGTTCGAATCCGGGGCGATCCTGATTTACCTGGCCGACAAGAGTGGGCAATTGCTGGCGCAGGAAGGGGCTGCACGCTACGAAACCATTCAGTGGTTGATGTTCCAGATGGGCGGCATCGGACCGATGTTTGGCCAGCTCGGCTTTTTCAACAAGTTCGCCGGCAAAGACTACGAAGACAAGCGTCCGCGTGACCGCTATGTCGAAGAAAGCAGACGCCTGCTCAGTGTCCTGGATAAGCTCCTGCAAGGCCGGGAGTGGATCATGGGCGAACGCTATACCATCGCCGATATCGCCACGTTCCCATGGATCCGCAACCTGATCGGCTTCTATGAAGCGGGCGATCTGGTCGGCATCGAGAATTTCCCGAACGTCACCCGCGTGCTGGAAAAATTCCTCGCACGGCCGGCGGTGAAGCGCGGTCTGGAAATCCCGAAACCTATCGCCAACTGACCGGGAATCTGTGGGAGCGGGCAAGCCCGCGCCCACAGGGGACGTGTTTTCAGGACACTCAAAAAAACGGCCGTATCCCGTGATGATCGAAATAGCGCTCGATCACCTTCGGATCAGAGCACGTCTGGGCAATCGCCACGTAGGTATCGGGCCTTAGCAGGTAAAAGCCGTTGCGTGCCAGTCCCGCTTCTTCAAACGCCGGTCGCCAATCGAACACCTGCAACGGCACATGGTGCTCGTGGCACCAGGCGATCATCTCATCGCTGGTATCGCCGTACACATGCACCTGCCAGGTCAGGCATTTCAGCGATTCGAAGTTGTCACCTTCACCGTCGTGCGCCCAGGGCAAGCGATCGCCGCCGTGCACGTGGCCGGCAACGCCCTGGCTCAGGGGCATCCCCCGATAGTTCAAAGTGATCTGCGACACCGTGCGGAACAGGAACTCGCGGGAGGTTTCGAACGAGGCCATTTTGGGAAGCAGCAATGGCGCCAGGCGAGTGCGCAACAGATCGGCCACGCGTCCTTCGGCAGTGACGAAGGTGAACACTCGGTCGGTGGTCGCCACCAGTTTGCGGGCGAAGGCGATGCGTTCGGTTTCATAGGTGTCGAGCAGTCTGGCTTCGGCACCGCCGCTCAGCACCGCTGCGAGTTTCCAGGCGAGGTTGATCGCATCGCCGATGCCGGTGTTCATGCCCTGGCCGCCGGCGGGACTGTGCACATGGGCGGCGTCGCCCAGTAAAAAAGCCCGGCCGCTGCGAAAGTGGTCCGCCACCCGGTGATGGACGCGGTAGGTCGAGAACCAGTTCAATTGTTCGACCTTGACCTGCATGTGCTCGATAGCCCGGCTGCTGACGTCTTCGAATTGCAGGGTTTCGGCCTGCTCGGCACGCTCGTCACGCACGGTGCCGATCAATCGCGCACGGCCTTGCGCGGCCAACGGGAACACGGCGAGGAAATCCGCTTCATCCAGATCCACGTGCAATTCGCCGTTGAACGTCGGCCCGCTGGCCTGCACGTCGGCCACGTAGAAAATCTGCTGATAGGTGTCACCGGGAAAGCCGGTGTCGAGGTTTTTGCGCACGATCGAGCGAGCGCCGTCGCAGCCCGCCAGGTAGCAGGCCTGACAGGTTTCCCGTTGACCGTCGGCCAGGCGCAAGGTGGCCGTAATGCCGTCACCGGATTCTTCGAAACCCAGTAGCTCGGTGTTGCGCTCGACAGTGACGCCGAAGGTTTCGAGCCGCTCGATCAGCAGCCGCTCGTGTTCATCCTGCGGGTAGATTTCGAGAAAGGCGTAGGGCGTCAGCCCTTCACCAACACGGCTCAGCGGCAGACGTGCCACAGGCTCGCCCTTGACCCAGAAATTGGCGGCAGCCACGCGATGGCCGTGTTGCACGATGGCATCGGCGAGGTCGAGCTGGCGATACAACTCCAGTGTCCGCGCCTGAACCGCCAGCGCCCGCGACGTGGTGCCGGGGGCCGAGGCCTTGTCGATGATCCGCACGCGAATTCCCAGTTTGCTCAGCCACAAGGCCAGAACCAGTCCGGTCGGGCCGGCGCCGATGATCAACACGTCGCTACGGTGCATGAGCCAGTCCTCCTCGCCATGTGATGTGAAGTATGGTCCACAGGCTGTCGCTGGGCAGGGATTTTCCATGGGAGCCGGCCTGCTCGCTCCGCCAGCATTCGTCAGATTCGAGGAACAGCCGTGGCCTGCCAAGGTCATAGCCTGCGCCATGCCATTGGTCGTATGGTTAACCCGGTTCAACGGACTTCCTGGAGCAACATGCAAGCCCAACGATTGATCATGAGCGTCGCCGCGTTGCTGGTGCTGGCCGGTTGCAGCAGTCAACGGACCCAGGAGCCACCGGTGCGCAAACCTGCCGAGGTCAAGGCGCAGATCGTGCGGTTGCTGCCGGCCAAGACGGTCGACCGCCAGGGCTGGGCCACGGATATCTACGCCGCGTTCGCTGCGCAGAACATTCCACCGACCACGCAAAACCTGTGTGCCGTGCTGGCGGTGACCGAGCAGGAATCGACTTTTCAGGTCGACCCGTCGGTCCCGGGGCTGGGCAAGATTGCCCGCGAGGAGATCGATCGTCGTGCCACCAAGGCGCACATTCCCAACCTGCTGGTCAGCGGAGCCCTGCGGGTGAGTTCGCCCAATGGCAAAACCTACAACGACCGCCTGAATGCGGCGCGCAGTGAAAAAGAACTGAGTGCGATTTTCGATGATTTCATTGGCATGGTGCCCATGGGTAAGACCCTGTTCGCAGGCTTCAACCCGGTACACACCGGTGGGCCAATGCAGGTCAGCATCGATTTCGCCGAGCAACAGGCCAAGGGGTATCCCTACCCGGTAGATGGCTCGATTCGTCGTGAAGTCTTTACCCGCCGGGGCGGCATGTATTTCGGCATCGCCCATTTGCTGGGTTACCCGGTGAGCTACAAACAGCCGTTGTACCGTTTTGCCGACTTCAATGCCGGTTGGTACGCCAGCCGCAATGCTGCGTTCCAGAACGCCGTCAGTCGTGCTTCCGGCATTCCGCTGGCGCTGGATGGCGACCTGGTGCGCTACGGTTCGATCATGCCCGGCAGCACGGAACTGGCGGTGCGCACCCTCGGCAAGCAGTTGGACATGCGCAATCCGACGATCAGGGATCAATTGGAGCAGGGCAACAGCCTCGAATTCGAGAACAGCAAGCTCTATCAACGGGTCTTTGCCTTGGCCGAACAGGCTGAGGGGCGACCACTGCCGCGCGCGGTATTGCCGGGGATCGTCCTGCAGAGCCCGAAAATCACCCGAAAACTCACTACAGCGTGGTTTGCCAAGCGGGTTGATGAGCGCTATCAGCGATGCATGGCGCGTAACTGAGAATCAAAAAATCCCAGGCACGAAAAAGCCCGGCTGATCAGGCCGGGCTTTTTGTCGGGTACTGCGGTGAAGCAGTTCAGTCATGCAACGGAGTTGCCTTGCAAACGATCCGAACCATCGGCGGCGACGGTGTTGCCTTGCAGGCGGTCGGAGCCATCGGCAGCGACTTCGTTGC
>NZ_RCOB01000111.1:0-3766 GCF_004307665.1 Pseudomonas sp. Sample_16 | reverse complement strand
CGACGACCCTTTGTCGCGGATTGACGCTTTCGGCAATTCCCCTGTCGTTTTTGCACCCGGCTGCCCCCGCACCGAGGCATATGCTGGCCCCAAAGCGCCGGCAGACGATTCGGCGCATGAATCGCTAACAAGGGGACAGCCTGATGAGCCCAGCCGAATTGCACGCCGACAGCATCGTTATCGACGGGCTGATTATTGCCAAGTGGAACCGTGAACTGTTCGAAGACATGCGCAAGGGCGGCCTGACCGCAGCCAACTGCACCGTGTCGGTGTGGGAGGGCTTCCAGGCCACCGTCAACAACATTGCCGCCAGCCAGAAACTGATCCGCGAGAACAGCGACCTGGTGATGCCGGTGCGCACCACGGCAGACATTCGCAAGGCCAAGGAAGTCGGCAAGACCGGCATCCTTTTCGGTTTCCAGAATGCCCACGCCTTTGAAGACCAGATCGGCTATGTCGAGGTGTTCAAGCAGCTCGGGGTTGGCATCGTGCAGATGTGCTACAACACCCAGAACCTGGTGGGCACCGGTTGCTACGAGCGTGACGGCGGCCTGTCGGGCTTCGGTCGTGAAATCGTTGCCGAGATGAACCGTGTCGGCGTGATGTGCGACTTGTCCCACGTTGGCTCCAAGACTTCCGAAGAAGTCATCCTCGAATCGAAAAAACCGGTCTGCTACTCCCATTGCCTGCCGTCGGGGCTCAAGGAGCACCCGCGCAACAAGTCCGATGAAGAACTGAAGTTCATTGCCGACCACGGTGGTTTCGTCGGCGTGACCATGTTCGCGCCGTTCCTCGCCAAGGGCATCGATTCGACCATCGACGATTACGCCGAAGCGATCGAATACACCATGAACATCGTCGGCGAAGACGCCATCGGCATCGGCACCGATTTCACCCAGGGTCACGGCCAGGACTTCTTCGAATACCTGACCCATGACAAGGGCTATGCCCGCCGCCTGACCAGCTTCGGCAAGATCATCAACCCGCTGGGCATCCGCACCGTCGGCGAGTTCCCGAACCTGACCGAAACCCTGCTCAAGCGCGGCCATTCCGAGCGCGTGGTGCGCAAGATCATGGGCGAAAACTGGGTCAATGTCCTAAAGGACGTCTGGGGCGAATAAGCCACCGCACTTCTGAATCCTTTCCTGCGGCCGTCCGCGCCGCAGGCAACACAACGAATTTTCTGGAGTTAAGTTTCCATGGCCAAGATCGCCCCGCAATTGCCTATCGAAGTCGACAGCGAAACCGGTGTCTGGACCTCCGACGCCCTGCCGATGCTGTACGTGCCACGGCATTTCTTCGTCAACAACCACATGGGCATCGAGGAAGTGCTGGGCGCCGAAGCCTATGCCGAAATCCTCTACAAGGCCGGCTACAAATCCGCCTGGCACTGGTGTGAAAAAGAAGCCGAGTGCCACGGCCTGGAAGGCGTCGCGGTGTTCGAGCACTACATGAAGCGTTTGTCGCAACGTGGTTGGGGCCTGTTCAAGATCCAGGACATCGACCTCGACAAAGGCACCGCCAGCGTCAAGCTCGAGCACTCGGCATTCGTCTATGTCTACGGCAAAGTCGGGCGCAAGGTCGATTACATGTTCACCGGCTGGTTCGCCGGCGCCATGGACCAGATTCTCGAAGCCCGTGGCAGCAAGATCCGTACTGTGGCCGAACAAGTCTACGGAGGCTCCGAAGAGGGCCACGATGACGGCTTGTTCATCGTCAAGCCGTTGTAAGCCGAGGACCGTGCCATGGCTTTCGAAGCAATGTTCCAGCCGATCCAGATCGGCAAACTGACCATCCGCAACCGCGTGCTCAGCACCGCGCACGCCGAGGTTTACGCGACCGACGGCGGCATGACCACCGACCGGTACGTCAAGTATTACGAAGAGAAGGCCAAGGGCGGGATCGGCCTGGCGATCTGCGGCGGTTCGTCCGTGGTTGCCATCGACAGCCCGCAGGAGTGGTGGAGTTCGGTCAACCTGTCCACCGACCGCATCATTCCGCACTTCCAGAACCTGGCCGACGCCATGCACAAGCACGGCGCCAAGATCATGATCCAGATTACCCACATGGGCCGTCGCTCGCGCTGGGACGGTTTCAACTGGCCGACCCTGATGTCGCCGTCAGGCGTGCGTGAGCCGGTGCACCGTGCCACTTGCAAGACCATCGAGCCGGAAGAGATCTGGCGGGTGATCGGTAACTACGCTCAAGCGGCCCGCCGCGCCAAGGCCGGTGGCCTGGACGGTGTCGAACTGTCGGCCGTGCACCAGCACATGATCGACCAGTTCTGGAGCCCGCGCGTCAACAAGCGTACCGACGAATGGGGCGGCACCTTCGAAGGCCGGATGAAGTTCGGTCTGGAAGTCTTGAAAGCCGTGCGCGCCGAGGTCGGCGACGATTTCTGCGTCGGCATGCGCATCTGTGGTGACGAGTTCCACCCGGACGGTCTGTCCCATGAAGACATGAAGCAGATCGCCAAGTATTACGACGACACCGGCATGCTCGACTTTATCGGCGTCGTGGGTTCGGGTTGTGACACTCACAACACCCTGGCCAACGTGATTCCGAACATGAGTTATCCACCGGAGCCGTTCCTGCACCTGGCGGCCGGTATCAAGGAAGTGGTCAAGGTTCCGGTGCTGCACGCGCAGAACATCAAGGACCCGAACCAGGCCACGCGTATTCTGGAAGGCGGTTACGTCGACATGGTCGGCATGACCCGCGCGCACATCGCCGACCCGCACCTGATCGCCAAGATCAAGATGGGCCAGATCGACCAGATCAAACAATGTGTCGGCGCCAACTATTGCATCGATCGTCAGTACCAAGGCCTGGATGTGTTGTGCATCCAGAACGCGGCGACCTCCCGTGAATACATGGGCCTGCCGCACATCATCGAAAAAACCACCGGCGTGAAACGCAAAGTGGTGGTGGTCGGCGCCGGTCCTGCGGGGATGGAAGCCGCTCGTGTTGCCGCCGAACGTGGCCACGACGTCACCCTGTTCGAGAAGAAAGAATTCATCGGCGGGCAAATCACCACCGCCTCGAAGGCGCCGCAACGGGACCAGATCGCCGGTATTACCCGCTGGTATCAACTGGAACTGGCACGCTTGAAAGTCGACCTGCGCCTGGGGACCGCGGCAGATGCGCCGACCATCATGGACCTGCGTCCGGACGTGGTAGTGCTGGCCGTCGGCGGCCATCCGTTCATCGAGCAGAACGAACACTGGGGCGCGGCTGAAGGCTTGGTGGTCAGCAGCTGGGACATCCTCGACGGCAAGGTGGCGCCAGGCAAGAACGTGCTGGTCTACGACACCATTTGCGAGTTCACCGGCATGTCCACCGCCGACTTCATTGCCGACAAGGGCAGCCAGGTCGAGATTGTCACCGACGACATCAAGCCGGGCGTCGCCATCGGGGGTACGTCGTTCCCGACTTACTACCGCAGCATGTACCCGAAAGAAGTGATCATGACCGGCGACATGATGCTGGAGAAGGTCTACCGCGAAGGCGACAAGCTGGTGGCGGTACTGGAAAACGAATACACCGGCGCCAAGGAGGAGCGGGTGGTGGACCAGGTGGTCGTGGAAAACGGCGTGCGCCCGGACGAAGAGATTTACTACGCGCTGAAGGAAGGCTCGCGCAACAAAGGCCAGATCGACGTCGAAGCCTTGTTCGCGATCAAGCCGCAACCTTGCCTGGAGCAGAGCGGCGACGGCTACCTGTTGTTCCGTATCGGCGACTGCGTGGCCCAGCGTAACGTGCATGC
>NZ_RCOB01000151.1:0-4036 GCF_004307665.1 Pseudomonas sp. Sample_16 | reverse complement strand
ATTTGACAGAAGTGCGCCATTCGGTTTGTCGGATTTGCTATCGGAGCATTATTCGATCGTACTGCGCTCAGCGCCCGAAGACGGCAATGTTGATCTTTTTTGCGGAGATATCATCAGGCGCATCGAGTAGTTTAGAGTGATTTTTATCCGTGGTTGATTTTGCATTCAAAAATGCAGGGTGCTCTCGGGCACCCATTCTAGCTTGACCTTGCTGAATGTTTCTAATGCGCCTACCGTCCCTTAAGGAAAGTGTTATGCTTTAATTGGTGACAATAAAAAGTATCCTTTCCGCGGATCACGATGGAGTGTGTTTTTGTGGCTCGTAAACATATACTCCTATGTTTTTAATGGGGTGAAAGAGTGGCGGTAATTTATTGTGAAATCGTCCTAATGAGCCCGCTTACTACACCTGAATTCGCTACTAAGAAATTTGAAAGTGTGCTTGAAATTCACTGTTCAAGTAGTTAAGTGCGCGCCTGATAATCTCAGGCTGATGCTATGCCATTTTCGATGTTCATAACGCTGTCGGGTTGGTTTAAACCCATAGCGTTCAATTGTGATTGCACGATGCTGCTGTATTTGCTCCGTCCTCACACCAAAATTTAAGGCAATCGTTTACCATGATCCCGATAATGGTACGGCACGTGAATTTAGAAGGAGTTGCGCGGCCCCCTGGCGTGCACATTATCTGAATGGATATCGCTTTTCCGTAGCGCTCAAAGCAGCAGGTTGCCTAGAATGTGCTTCAGCACTTGCTCAGCGTAACTCCTTTACTTGCCAATTTCTTTTTTAATCGTCCTCAATGAGCTCGTTGTACTGCTAAGTCAGCATCTATTTTCAAATAAAATGGCCGTGTGAATAGTTTGTATGCGATCCATGAACACCGCATCCCGCAGCGATGTGGCACATAAACAGTAAACTTTCTATTTCGCCGGCATAAGAAACCCAAAATTTAGCCATTTTAGTGGCACAAAAATGCCACATTTTTGCTATTTCAGTGGCACATAAATGCCAAGACCGAATATTTCAGGGGGCACAAAAAACCGGCTATTTCTATGGCATATAAATGCCATAGAAATACAATTGAAATGCCATTTATAAGCCACTTATATGCCACATAAATGCAGAAATCTGCCCTGACTGTGCTCATCTGAGCCATTTTGGCCTTGTATCAGGGGTAGGACGTTTTTTGTATCGGGGGTAGGACTTTCTGTTTTTACAGGGGGTTGAAGGCCCAAAAAACGTCCCGAATCTATTACGTGTAAGGTGGATTTGGCGATACAACAAAGGACCTCGCAGTCTTGTTAGGGTACGATCCTTCACCCCGCGATAGGATTCAGGTTTAACGGAGTATCTCTGGCGAGCAGTTCCACGGCAGCAGCGCTTCATAGTCCGCCACCGACTGCGCGTGTGGTATCTGCTCCAGTACGTGGCGTAGCCACGTATAAGGCTCTTGCCCGTTGACCTTGGCGGTCTCCACCAGGCTGTAGATCTGAGCACTGGAGGTAGCGCCTTTGGGCGTGTCGCTGAACAGCCACGCCTTACGACCGATAACGAACGGTTTTATCGCCCTTTCGGCCGCATTGTTGTCGATAGGTAAAAAACCGGCTTCTACATAACGCTCCAGCCGGCCCCAGTTGCCGGCCAGATAATTAATGGCCTTACCCAGCACACTTTGTGGCGTGACTTGGGGCTGCGTTTTCTCCAACCAGCTTTTCAACTGAGCCAGGATCGGTACGCTCTTTTTGCTGACGGCCGATTAAACGCTGTTCATCATCACTGTCCTTGAGCTCGCGCTCGATGCCATACAGCTTGTTGATCATTGTTAACGCGATATCGGCACGTCCCGTCTACCCTTCGGCTGCACTTTCTGAGCCTCGACAAACTTGCGGCGCGCATGGGCCATGCAGGCCAGCCGTTCAACCCCCGGTTGCAACGCCAAGGCGTTATACCCCGCGTAATCATCGGTCATCACATAGCCGCGATAATTTTCCAGCAGACGCAACGGAACCTCCTGCACACGGCTGGACGTGTAGTCGAACAACACGACCTTACGATCTGGCGGGCCGCTGGCTTGTACCCACATCCAGGATTGGCTGGTCGGGTCTCGACCTGGCTCTTTCAATACTTGAACACGGGTTTCCATCGCAGTGGATCACCGGGCTTTCCAGTAATCGGTCGCGCATTAAGTTGAGCAGTGGCTGAAAGTGTTCGCTGCACTGCATCACCCAGCGCGCCAGTGTTTGCCTTGGTATATCGATACCGTGTCGACTTAACACCGTCTCGAAACGATGCAGCGGCAAGCCATCGACGTACTTGGTGGTCAGCAACATGGCCAGAACGCTTGGGCTGGCCATGCTCTTTTCGATCAGTTGAGCCGGTTTGTCGGCGGTGACCGGTGCCGTTTCGCAGCCACGGCAACCGTAAACCTTGCGTATGTGTTTGATGACACGGATCTGCATCGGCACGATATCCAGCTGTTCGCTGATTTCTTCGTTGATCACGTGCTTGCGGCAACCGCAGGCACAGGTCAGTTCGTGCTCGGGCAGTTCGTGGATGACCTCGACACGCGGCAGCTCAGCCGACAATGCCTTACGTTTTCCTCGGCGCGGCACCGGGGAAACGACTTCTTCTTCAGCATCACCGATCAATGGCATCGGCTCGCTTTCAGGCTCATTGAACAGTGCAAGTTGCGGCGTGTTGGGCTTTGCCGTCTGCTCGGACTTACGCCCGAACAAGCGGTCGCGCAACAGCTTGATCTGTCCTTTCAGGTCGACGATGTGCGCTTGATAAGCCTGGGCAACTTCTTCCTGGCGATTGAGTGCCTCAAGTAGCATCTGCTTGAGCAAAACGGGGTCATCAGGAAGATCGTCGGGCAGAGAAATCATGGCCCGGATTATACCGGGTCAGGCTACGTAACGTGGAGTCAAAACCTGTTGAGGACGGTTGCGCCACAGGTCAAAACCGTCGAGCAGCCAGTTCAGTTCCTGGACGGTCAGAACGATCACTTCATCGCAGAGATCAGGCGTTGTTTTGAATCGCTCGGACTCCAAGCGCTTAAGCCAGAGGCAGAAGCCGTTACGCTCCCAGTACAAAATCTTCACGCGGTTACGGGGCTTGTTGAGGAAAACGAAGAGCACGGGATCGAACACCGCCACTTTTATGTCCAGTTCGACCAGAGCAGCGAGGCCATCAATGGACTTTCTGAAGTCCACGGGCTTAGGGTAAAGATAGACTTTTTCGACTTTGAGGTCGGGTCGCATCATGGCGAACTGGCTCCTGAGGGAATCGGGAGCACAGCATCTGGTATCAGCTAAGCGCTTTGAATGTGGGGTTTATGGATCGCTTACAATAGTTTTGGCAGCAAAGGAGTATGTATCAGGTGGCGCCAATCAAAAAAAGGTTTCGTAGTGCGCTAATAGCGGCCATTGACTTTTTGTCAGTGATCTAATAATATCTCGGCAGTTGGGCTGGAGCTATCCAGGAGAGTTCTTTTAAAAAGATTTAATTGTTTCTGGAAGTTGCTATTTACATCGTCTTTATAGTCGTGTGCCATAGGCGTTACAAGCGGTTTTATCGATTTCATTGGCGGAATGCTTCTAAAGCTCGAAACAGGGTGACAGTCCAAGCAAGCTGGTGAGGCATTTTGTTAATGAAATTAGATTTGATGATAAAAACTATATCCCTGATGCTGTACATTTTTACCTGATGTTCGCTTGATCTGTGATTTTTTGAGAAGGCTAATGGTCACGGTTTAACGAAAGGTAGATATATGAGTGCACGCTTTAGTTAGTGATATTTAAATTTCTGTCGCTTTTATGGTTGTTATATTTTGTATTTTTGGTGGTTGTTTCGACGAGGGCGCATCCCGAAAAAAGTTAAACGTGTCGTTCGAAGCTTTTAGCATCCTATTCAGTTACCAGTTATGAGTGTTAGGCAGCTCACGCGCCGAGATTTTTGGGTGAGGTAAAACGTCAGGTTACGCTGTCTTTCAGTATCTATAAGAAAAATGTTTCACTTATTTTGCATGCAGCTC
>NZ_RCOB01000003.1:0-4093 GCF_004307665.1 Pseudomonas sp. Sample_16 | reverse complement strand
ATTACGATCCGGAGGTGGGGCGGTTTGTTACGCAGGATCCGATTGGGTTGTTGGGCGGTAGTAATTTGTATGGTTATGCTCCCAAAACAAACGGGTGGATTGACCCTTTAGGGTGGTGCGTGACTACTAATGTCACCAGAGGGTCGGCAGGGCAACCGTTGAAAGCAACCGCCACCATAACCCAGAAAGACTTGGGGACAGGAACGGCAACTAATGAATCATCTCGGTTTTGGGCTAGATCGCTGGGTAATTCAGATGATGATGCTGGGCATATAATTGGTAAGCTACTTGGCGGTTCGGGTGGGAAAGATGGTGTGTTTCCTCAGCTTTCCAAGGTGAATAGAGGATTGTTTAGGGATTATGAGAGGCAAATATTTAACGATATATCAAAAAATGGGCCAATTGATGTGGAATTGATTTTTAAGTATGGGGCTGGTGGTACAAGGTCGACAAAAATTTTGTATAACTTATTTAGGAATGGAGAATTGCTTGATGGCAAAATATTCCTCAACTAACACAGGTGATTCCCTCAGAGAGGTCGTGTATTTAACTTTGAATGGTTTTATGAATGAAATGTATGGATGGGAGAAGAAGTACTATAAAAAAAGTATGGAGGCACTTGAGGATGAGTCCTTGGAAGAATCGCTGCAGAATCACATGCGGGCTGATTTGTTGATTATATTCTCTAAGTATGTGGTTCAAGTTGATAGAAATTATGATCGATTAGCAAATCTGGTTTGCGGGAGTAACCCGGAATATGACCCGGAAAACGACAATGTAGGGGGGGTTGAGGTTAAGGGGGATTTTGCATCGGTAGTAATAGAAAAGAACACTGGACTTTCAACAGTGTATCGATTGGTTTTTTCGGTCAAAGATGGTAACTGTGTAATTCAGGGGCGTGACTTTAAGTCTGGTGGTAAGTGGAGTAAAACATATGTTTGAATGACCAAGGTCTCCCAGTTTCATCAAAAAAATACTATTTGTTGCGGAGTAGAGGAATTCATAAAATTTTGGATGTGGAGAAATCTAAATATGAGTTAAGGCTTGATTCGGTTACTAAGGATCCAGAAGTGGATTTTTTTCATTCGGGTAGAGTAATTTTTGACGCTATATCCGATATACGCATAAAAAAAGATATTTGTGATTTAGATTTTTTTATTTCTTCTGAGATGCTGAGAGGGGAGTATGTTTTTTCAGTCGGGCTTGGGGAGAAAATCATTAGGCTTGGTATGAAAGGTGTGATGTTAATACCAATGTCAGAGTTGGTATATGATGCGAAGTTAGATTTTTAGTGTTGATAAAGGTTTGGTGGTAATTAAGTTTGTATAGTGTGCTTCTGAAGGCGGTTTGAGATGGTGGCCGGTTTTTAATTGGTTGCGGCGTTCTTTAATAAACTGGTTTTCGGAGAGGCTGAGATTATAGCTTGGCCTCTAATATTTACGCTGTTATCGCAAACAGTAAGTACGCAATAGACGGATCGCCGACCCGCTCGGGCGCACGATCAAATACCGCTATCACCACCTGACCCCGCTGATCACCCAGGTGGACTCCCCCGACGGCAGCACATGGCGGGCCCGTTACGACGACAAAGGCAACCTCATCGCCGAAGTCGACGCCCTCGGCCACACCACTGAATAACCGGTAATCAAAAAAATATCGTTTCAATCACAATGCAGGGTGCGAGGGGACGGGACTTCACCCAGGCATATAAAGAGGCAGGTATCAAAGCTTCGGCAGCCGATGATTATACTTGGCATCACGTTGATGACTTTGATCCGAAAACCGGTAAGACCACTATGCAGTTAGTCAAAACATCAGCCCATGAAGCGACATTTCCACATGGCGGCTCTGTTGCTCAGTTTGAAAAGCATTTCGGTCTACCTTCTGGTTCTTATGGCAATACTGATGCTGTAGGTATCTCGCACTCTAAGGGCTGGCTGAATGGGCGGGCTCCGAAAGCTGCCTCTACAACTTGTTAGTAAGGAGACAATGATGGGTGTACTGAAAGTATCGAAGTCCGATCCGGAAGTGAATAGTTCTGATCTCAGTTTGCTGGAGGACGAGATCGGACATACATTGCCTGAAGGCTTTAAAAATTTTTATTTAACTCATAATGGTGGGGTTGCAGATAGAGATTGGTGGGATAGTGGTGATGAATATGAGCCTGTTCGAATAAAGAAATTTAAAGCAGTTGCAGCTAGTGGTGCTTTGGATGCTGCAGAGACAAAATATTTAAGCGGTTGTTATGCAGTGATGACCTCTAAAAATGTGATACCTAAAACATTGCTGCCGTTTGCGACTGACGACGGTGGTAACTTTTTCTGTCTGGATTTGACTGATGGTGATGTGTGTTTTTACGCAACTGATTCCTTTGATTCGAATAGTAGTTATGCCGCCAATCATGCAAAGGCCTATCGTTGGCTCGCAAGTTCATTTGACGCTTTTGTTGAGGGTTTAAAGGACGAATCTGAGATCGACCTGTAAAATCGAAGGCCAGAGGAGCCGTGACAGGGATCGCGATGACCTGCACAGTGAGGCGGACAATGATTGTCATTTTCCGCTTTTTTCAATAACACCGGTCTGGATTAGGGTGTTTTATAAAACCAACTACTAGGGAAGTACTCATCTCAGGCAGCAATCATCCACAGCCGCTTCAACGGTGACAGGTCAGCTGATCTCCACCTTCCGCCACGGCAAAGGCTTTCTGGTTTATTCTGCTGTTCGCAATTGTATTGTTGTGCTTGGTAGGAGTTTGTTATGGAAAAAGAAGTTTCGGTGGTTGAGGCGTTGAAAGGCTTTATGTCAGAAATGCGAGATTGGGAGACAGCTTTTCGCGATGAGCAGATGAGCCTGATCGATGCGGATAAAGATACGTCTGATTGTGATAAAAAATATGAAGCAGAACTTAAGAGAATTCTAACCAAGTTTTCTGTATCAGATGAACGCAGCTGGGCTCGACTGGTAGATCTGGGTTGTGGGTCTCCTCCGACTTATGATCCTGAGAGGAATGTAATAAGTAAGCCTGTTCAAGAAGGCAAAAATTACACTGTGGTTGTCGAGCAAATGGCTAGGCTAAAGGCTGTGTATAAGTTTGTTCTGAAAAATACTGAAAATGGGTGGTTGATAGTGAGAAAAGAAACAAAAAATGGAGATAAATGGAAAAAAGCGGCTCTCTGACCTTCGTATAGAAAACGGTGGGGTATTCTGCTGCACCGTTGGTGCGATATTTTTTTTGCGTATTTAGTTGTTTATCGGTGGTCAAGAATTAGTGGGGGTTGAGCCGTTCTTTAAAATTTTAACTGCAGAGTGGTGTAAGGTTTCTTAAGTCACTTTTCTCTATAATCAGAAATTACATGGGACGCATCGGGTCGAGTAATCAAGTGCTTGCGCCGACCAACAGATAAATCACCTGTACTACGGCAGTGGCCACCTGCACCAACTCAACCTCGACGGCCAGCTCATCAGCGACATCGAGCGCGACGACCTGCACCGCGAAGCCCTGCGCACCCAGGGCGCGCTCACCAGTTGCTTCGGCTACGACGCGATGGGCCGCAAGAGCTGGCAGTTCGCCTCGCGCCTGCCGGCGGAAAAACTCTCGCGCATCCACAACCCCGGAGTTCAGCCTGACCTGCTGGTGGAACACGCCTACAACCCGATCCATCGCCGTCACCAGTACGACCCGGCTGGCGAGTTGACCCGCACCCTCGACAAACTGCGCGGCGAGATCAAGTACGAATACGAAGCCAACGGCCAGTTGATCGACAGCGAAGAATTCCGCTACGACGCCGCGGCGAACCGGCTGAACTTCAACACCAGCCAATTCGACCACGTCAAGGACAACCGTCTCAAGCGCTGGCGAGATCAGGAATATGCCTACGATGCGTGGGGCAACCTGATTGAGAAACGCAGCGGGATGGGCACGCTGCAGACGTTCACGTATGACTGCGAAAACCGCCTCGTCAAAGCTGAGACGATGGTCAACGGCAAGCTGGAAAGTACCGGTGCGTATCGTTACGACAGCCTTGGGCGGCGGGTTGGCAAGGTGTCAGAGGTCGATGGCGTCACCGAGCAGAAGCATTTCCTGTGGCAAGGC
>NZ_RCOB01000174.1:0-4109 GCF_004307665.1 Pseudomonas sp. Sample_16 | reverse complement strand
CTTGTCCCAATTGATGCTTTCGTTACCCATGACACCCTCTATCACTGAACAACCGTCGAAACGGTTCAAGGCTTCTGACGTTTTTTGGATGGGCACAACAATACTTCATTCCGGGCCTGTTTCGCAGCCCGGTCTATCGGCTATTTGCCGCCGACCAGACAATGCTCGAAATCCTGTGGCGAGGGAGCTCGCTCCCGCTCGGCTGCGAAGCAGTCGTAAATCCAGGCAACGCGGTTCGCCATTAAGTCAGCCAGGGGCCGCTTCGCAGCCCGGCGGGAGCAAGCTCCCTCGCCACAGTTGATGGTGTTTACAGATGCAACGCATGCCCCAGAGCACGCAATGCCGCTTCCTGCACCGCCTCGCCAAGCGTCGGATGCGCATGGATGGTGCCGCCGATGTCTTCCAGCCGCGCGCCCATCTCAAGGCTTTGCGCGAATGCCGTGGACAACTCCGACACACCCACGCCTACCGCCTGCCAGCCGACGATCACATGGTTGTCACGACGGGCGACCACGCGCACGAAGCCGCTTTTCGATTCCAGCGTCATCGCCCGGCCATTGGCGGCGAACGGGAAGCTGGAAACAATGCAGTCCAGGCCGGCAGCCTTGGCTTCGTCCGGAGTCTTGCCGACCACCACCAGTTCCGGGTCGGTGAAGCACACGGCGGCGATGGCGGTCGGGTTGAACTCGCGGGGCTTGCCACTGATCAACTCGGCAACCATTTCGCCCTGGGCCATGGCCCGGTGCGCAAGCATGGGTTCGCCACTCAGGTCGCCGATGGCATACACATTGCGCATGCTGGTCTGGCAGCGGTTGTCGATTTTGATCGACGACCCGTTCATGTCCAGGTTCAGCGCTTCGAGGTTCCAGCCTTGGGTGTTGGGTTTGCGGCCAACCGCGACCAGAACCTGATCGGTTTCCAGGTTGAGGGTATCGCCGTTCGGCTGCGAAACCTGCAAGGTTTTATTAGAAGAATCAAAGCCTTGTACGCTGTGATTCAAGTAAAGCTTCACACCGAGTTTTTTCAGTTCGTCGTGTACGGGCTGAGTCAATTCAGCGTCGTAGGCTGGCAAAATCCGATCCTGCGCCTCGACCACGCTGACATCGGCGCCGAGCTTGCGGTAGGCAATACCCAGTTCCAGACCGATGTAACCGCCACCTACCACGATCAAGCGCTTGGGTACGGATGTCGGCGCCAGGGCCTCGGTGGACGAGATGATCGGCCCGCCAATCGGCAACATCGGCAGGTTCACGCTTTTCGAACCTGTCGCAAGCACCAGGTGCTCGCATTGAATGCGCGTGTCGCCGACGTCGACGGTTTTACCGTCGACCACGTTGGCCCAGCCTTGCACGACCTGAACCTTGTTCTTTTTCAACAGCGCGGCGACGCCGGTGGTCAGGCGATCGACGATGCCATCCTTCCACTCGACGCTCTTGCCGATGTCCAGCGTCGGCGCCGCAACGCTGATGCCCAGGGCTGAGTGCTGATTATGCTGCTGCGTCTGGTGAAACTGCTCAGCGACATGAATCAATGCCTTGGAGGGAATGCAGCCGATGTTCAGGCAGGTGCCGCCCAACGATTGGCCTTCCACCAGGATCGTTGGAATGCCCAACTGACCGGCGCGGATCGCCGTCACGTAACCGCCAGGGCCGCCGCCGATGATCAGTAGCGTGGTGTTCAAAGTCTGCATTGCTTACTCCACAAACAGGGTGGCGGGTTGTTCGAGCAAGCCACGGATGGCCTGGATGAAGAGCGCCGCGTCCATGCCGTCGACCACGCGATGATCGAAGGAGCTGGAAAGGTTCATCATCTTGCGGATCACGATCTGGCCTTTGATTACCATTGGCCGTTCGACGATTTTGTTCACGCCGACGATCGCCACTTCCGGCAGGTTCAGCACCGGTGTGCTGACGATGCCGCCCAATGCGCCGAGGCTGGTCAGCGTGATAGACGAACCGGACAGTTCATCGCGGCTGGCCTTGCCGTTGCGGGCGGCCGTGGCCAGGCGCGAAATTTCCGTCGCGCTGTCCCACAAGCTGCGGGCTTCGGCGTGACGAACCACAGGCACCATCAAACCGCTATCGGCCTGGGTGGCGATACCGACGTGCACCGCGCCGAGTCGGGTGATGACTTGGGCTTCGTCGTCGTAACGGGCGTTGATCTGCGGGAAATCGCGCAGGGCGACGACCAGGGCGCGGACCAGAAACGGCAGCAAAGTCAGCTTGCCGCGGGTCGCACCGTGCTTCTCGTTAAGGTGAGCGCGCAATTCTTCGACGGCGGTGACATCGATTTCCTCGACATAACTGAAGTGTGCCGCGCGCTGGGTGGCGTCCTGCATGCGTTGGGCGATCTTGCGGCGCATGCCGATTACCGGGATCTGTTCTTCATCGTTACGCTGGGCGTAAGCGGCGGCGACCGGTGCCGAGGCGTTGGCTTGACCCTGAGCCAGATAGGCCTCGAGGTCTTCATGCAGCACGCGACCGGCCGGACCGCTGCCACGCACCAGACGCAACTGGATGCCTAGGTCCAGCGCATGCTTACGCACGGCCGGTGAGGCCAGCGGACGCTCATTGGCTTCGCGAGCAATCATCGGCCCCTGGCAAACGGCTGCTTTCGGTGCTGCGGCAGCGACCGGTTTGTTTTCCACCACGGTTTCAGCTTTCGCTGCTGCAACCGGCGCTTGCTTGACCGGTGCCGGTTGCGCCGACTCCTTGACGTTGCCCGCGCCTTCGACTTCGATGCTGATCAGCACGCTGCCGACCGCCATGACTTCGCCCGGCTGACCGCCGAGGGCGATGACCTTGCCATGCACTGGCGACGGGATATCCACCATCGCCTTGTCGGTCATGACATCCGCCAGCACCTGATCCTCGACGACCATGTCGCCGACCTTGACGTGCCACTGTGACAATTCAACTTCTGCAATGCCTTCGCCAATGTCCGGCATTTTAATGACGTGCGTGCCCATTCAGACCTCCATGACCCGTTTCAAAGCCGCGCCCACTCGGGACGGGCCAGGGAAATACGCCCACTCTTGCGCGTGCGGATAGGGGGTGTCCCAGCCGGTGACGCGTTCAATTGGCGCTTCCAGGTGGTGGAAGCAATGTTCCTGCACCAGCGACACCAGTTCGGCACCGAAACCGCAGGTGCGGGTGGCTTCGTGAACCACCACGCAGCGTCCGGTTTTCTTCACCGACTTGACGATGGTTTCCAGGTCCAGCGGCCACAGGCTGCGCAGGTCGATAACTTCGGCGTCGATGCCGGTTTCTTCGGCGGCGACTTGCGACACGTACACGGTGGTGCCGTAGGTGAGGATGGTCACATCCTTGCCCGGACGGGTGATGGCGGCGACGTCCAGTGGCACGGTGTAGTAACCGTCCGGCACTTGCGCGGCCGGGTGTTTCGACCACGGGGTTACCGGGCGGTCGTGGTGGCCGTCGAACGGGCCGTTGTACAAGCGTTTTGGCTCGAGGAAGATCACCGGGTCATCGTTTTCGATGGAAGCGATCAACAGGCCCTTGGCGTCGTACGGGTTGGACGGCATAACGGTGCGCAGGCCGCACACCTGAGTGAACATCGCCTCGATGCTCTGGCTGTGGGTCTGGCCGCCATAGATGCCGCCGCCGCAGGGCATGCGCAGGGTCATTGGCGCGGTGAATTCGCCGGCCGAACGATAACGCAGGCGTGCGGCTTCGGAGATGATCTGGTCGGATGCCGGGTAGACGTAGTCGGCGAACTGGATCTCGGCCACCGGACGCAGGCCATAGGCGCCCATGCCCACGGCAACGCCGACGATGCCGCTTTCGGAGATCGGAGCGTCGAAAACCCGCGAGGTGCCGTACTTGTTCTGCAGGCCTTCGGTGCAGCGGAACACGCCGCCGAAGTAGCCGACGTCCTGGCCGAACACCACGACGTTGTCGTCACGTTCAAGCATCACATCCATCGCCGAGCGCAGGGCCTGGATCATGGTCATGGTGGTCGTGGTCATGGCGGTTTCCAACTGAATATTGTTGTTGTGATCGTTCATGTCAGATCCCCAACTGCTGACGCTGGCGCTTCAAGTGCTCCGGCATCTCTTTGTAGACGTCTTCGAACATGGTCGCGGCGCT
>NZ_RCOB01000036.1:0-72865 GCF_004307665.1 Pseudomonas sp. Sample_16 | reverse complement strand
GGGTCAGGCTGGAGGACTTGCGGGGCGGGTTTGAGCAGATGGAGTTGTTTGAGCGTTAGATTTTTCGGTGATTTTCAGGGCCTTATCGCGGGCAAGCCTTGCTCCTACAGGATTCGAGTCGATCAAAATATCGGCGACGACATAAATCCTGTAGGAGCAAGGCTTGCCCGCGATTCTTTCAGGCCTTAATTCGGCCCCGGATCCGCAACCAGCCGCCCGGCATCCTTGGTCAGCGACTTCAGAAATTCGGTCTGCAACTCTGGGTCGTTGCGCGTCAGTTCAATCAGGCTCTGTTCCAGCTCGCTGGCCTCTTCCTCCAGGCCCAGTTCCGACAGGCGCTTGACCCGGTGTACCCACTGGCTTACTTCGTCGTCTTCGAGGTCGTCGTAAATCAACCCGTGGGCTTCGAGCAGCTTGCCACGCAAGGTATTGCTGATGGCGAGGGACGAGTCGGTATGCACGTCGTCCTTGGCGTCCTCGACATTGATCTGCAGCTTGCTCAGATGATTGAGGTCATGTTCGGCGAACGGGCTGTCCAACAGGTTCAGACGCAATACGCCGTTTTTGTCGGTGCTCAGCTCGAAGGTTTCCTTGCCGGCCTTGACCTGCACTGGACGCTCGCTCCATGGCAGGCTCGAGTACTCCGTGCGCTTGTCGAGCTGGACCTCATCGATCCCGGCCAGGTTCTGTTGCGCACGACCATTGGATTGCGTGTTCATGAACGGGTTGAGTCCGGCAAAGCCGTAACTGAACCAGTCCTTGGTCACGCTATCCGGAAGGTTGCCCAGGGCAAACACATTGACCACGTTCGCACCGACGCCACCGACCACCGCTACAGCGCCCAGCGGGATCTCGTAGATTTCCCGCCAGGGTTGGTACGGCGTGTAGCGATCGTAATGGCGCGTGACCTCGAACTCGGTGACTTCGAAGGTCTTTTGCTCGTGGATTTTCACCCGGCGCTGCGGCAGCTCAAGCACCTTGGGCTCACCGACATCGATCTGCAGGCTGTGATCGAGCAATTTGCGCTCGACACGTTCCTCGTGCTCGCTGCGTTGTGACATGTGATTGGCACAGCCGCTGACCAGCAGGGCGCCGCACAGGGCGGCACCACCGAGGCCTAAGGTGTTTCGCTTGAACATGACGTCTCTATCTGGTGTCAGCGGCGGATACGGGCCTGGAGGAAAGACAACACGTCAGCGACCGGCAGCGCTTGCGCCTCGGCCTCTGTGCGGCTCTTGTATTCCAGATTGCCGTCGGCGAGGCCGCGGTCACTGACCACGATCCGGTGTGGAATGCCAATCAGCTCCATGTCCGCGAACTTGATGCCCGGGCTGGTTTTCTTGTCGCGGTCGTCCAGCAGCACTTCGAAGCCGGCGGCAGTCAGTTCTGCATACAGCTTGTCGGTGGCTTCGCGAACCAGGTCGGTTTCATAGCGCAACGGCACCAGGGCGATCTGGAAAGGCGCTAGCGCGTCGCTCCAGATGATGCCTTTGTCGTCGTTGTTCTGTTCGATGGCAGCCGCCACCACGCGGGAAACGCCAATGCCGTAGCAGCCCATTTCCAGGGTCACCGGCTTGCCGTTCTCGCCCAGCACTTCGCACTTCATCGCTTTGCTGTACTTGTTGCCCAGCTGGAAAATGTGCCCGACTTCGATGCCGCGCTTGATTTCCAGGGTGCCTTTGCCGTCAGGGCTTGGGTCGCCGGAAACCACGTTGCGCAGGTCGGCAACGGTTGGAACCGGCAAGTCGCGCTCCCAGTTCACGCCGAAGTAGTGCTTGTCGTCGATGTTCGCACCGATGCCGAAATCGCTCATCAGTTCGACCGAACGATCGATGATGATCGGCAGTGGCAGGTTCAGCGGGCCGAGAGAACCGGCACCCGCGCCGATGGCGTCGCGCAGTTCGCTTTCCGAGGCCATGACCAGCGGGCTGGCGACGCCAGGTTGGTTGGCGGCCTTGATTTCGTTCAGCTCGTGATCGCCACGGATGATCAGGGCAATCAGCTTGCCTGGCTCTTCGGCGTGAACCACGAGGGTCTTGATGGTTTTCTCGATCGGCAGGTTGAAGCCTTCGACCAGTTGCGCAATGGTCTTGGCGTTCGGCGTGTCGACCAGACGCAGTTCTTCGGTCGGTGCGGCACGCGAAGTTTCGCGCGGCACGGCTTCGGCTTTCTCGATGTTCGCCGCGTAGTCGGAACCGTTGCTGAAAACGATGTCGTCTTCGCCGGACTCAGCCAGCACGTGGAACTCGTGGGAACCGGCGCCACCGATGGAGCCGTTGTCGGCTTCTACAGGGCGAAACTTCAGGCCCAGACGGGTAAACACGTTGCAGTACGCCTGGTGCATGCGGTCGTAGGTGACCTGCAGCGACGGCTGGTCAGCGTGGAACGAATAGGCGTCCTTCATGATGAATTCACGGCCGCGCATCAAACCGAAGCGTGGGCGGATTTCGTCACGGAATTTGGTCTGGATCTGGTACAGGTTGATCGGCAGCTGCTTGTAGCTGCTCAACTCGTTGCGCATCAGATCGGTGATCACTTCTTCGTGGGTCGGGCCGGCGCAGAAATCGCGACCGTGGCGATCCTTGAAGCGCAGCAATTCAGGGCCGTACTCTTCCCAGCGACCGGATTCCTGCCACAGTTCAGCCGGTTGCGTGCTCGGCATCAACACTTCGAGCGAGCCGGCGGCGTTCATTTCTTCACGAACGACGGCTTCGACCTTGCGCATCACTCGCAAGCCCATCGGCAGCCAGGTGTACAGGCCCGAGGCAAGTTTGCGGATCATGCCGGCGCGCAGCATCAGCTGGTGGCTGATCACGACCGCGTCGGAAGGCGTTTCTTTCTGTGTGGCGAGCAAAAATTGACTGGTGCGCATGGTTGGCCGTTATCGATTGCTGATGACGAGAAATGACGGAGCATTGTACGGGCGAGATCCGCTGTCGTACAGGCGTGCGGTCGGCGGTGTGGCGGGAGGGCGGGAATCGCTGCGCCCTCCAGGTTGTTTCCTGCAGATTCTTCCTACGATTCTTCCGCTACCTGCGTCGGTACGGGTTCCGGTGTGGGGGTCGGACCCTCGCGGCGACTTTCCTGGAACCAGTGCAAGGCGATCAGCAGCAGCGTCGGAACACCCAGCAGGGCAGTGATCAGGAAGAAATTGTGGTAGGTGAATTTTTCCACCATGACCCCGGAGTAACCGCCGATCAGGCGCGGCAGCAAGAGCATGATCGAGCTGAGCAGGGCGTATTGGGTGGCGGAGAATTTGAGGTTGGTCAGGCTCGACAGATAGGCCACGAATGCCGAGGTCGCAAGGCCGGAACTGAAGTTGTCCAGTGAAATGGTCAATACCAGCATGTTCAGGTTGGCACCCATGTCGGCGAGCATCAGGAACAGGATGTTGGTCCCAGCGGAGGCCACGCCGCCGATGAACAGGATCGGCAGGATGCCGAAACGCACGATCAGCAGGCCACCCATGCCGGCACCCACCAGGGTCATGATCAGGCCAAAGATCTTGCTGACGCTGGCGATCTGGTCTTTGGTGAAACCCTGGTCGATATAGAACACGTTGGCCATCACGCCCATGACCGTGTCGGACATCCGGTAAGTGGCGATCAGGCCAAGCAGCAGCAGCGCTTGCCAGCGATAGCGAAGAATGAAGTCGTTGACCGGAGTCAGCACCGGCGCCAGCCCGCGACGGCCCATGGCTGACAGGCACAGGGCGGTGAGCGTGGTGTAGAGGATTGCCCGCAGGAAGGCGCGGTCCTGGAGCAGCAGGTCAAGCGGGCTCACACCTTCGAACAGCACGCTGGCGAAGTCGGTGTTGTAGAGCTGGGTGAACATGGCCGGCACGGAAACCAGCAGTACGATCAGAACGAACACCGAGGCCAATTGATGCACGAAACTGTAGCGTCCGGCCTGCAATTGCGTGCGCAGCGGCACGGGCGGTTCGCGCATGAACAACGAGGTCAGCAGCGCCGGAACCATCAAGGCGCCGAACAGCAGGTACGTGCCGGCCCAGGCGGAGTGCTTGTAGTTGAAGCCGGTGGAGCCGAAACCTTCGGCGAAGAACAGCGCGCCGGCCGTGGCCAGCAGCGCCGCGATTCGATAACCGGACATGTAGCTGGCGGCCAGGGCAGCCTGGCGATTGTCTTCGGCGATTTCCAGGCGATAGGCGTCAACCGCAATATCCTGCGTCGCCGAGGCGAACGCGACCACTACAGCGATGGCGATCAGCCAGGACAAATGTTTTTGCGGGTCGCAAAAGCCCATGCCGACCAGGCCGAGGATCACCAGTGCCTGGGAAAGCACCAGCCAGGAACGTCGACGACCGAGCTTGCCGAGCAAGGGCAGGCGCCATTGGTCGAGCAAGGGCGACCAGACCCATTTGAAGGCGTAGGCCAGGCCGATCAGGCTGGCGTAGCCGATGGTCTCGCGCGCCACGCCGGCTTCACGCAGCCAGACGGAAAGCGTCGAGAACACCAGCATGTAGGGCAGGCCGGCGGCGAAACCCAGCAATAGCAGTACAAGCGTCGAGGGGCTGGCATAGGCAGCGAGCGCGGCGCGCCAGGTTTTACGGGGCATGGGCTGGAGTCTGCCTCAAGAAATACGGAAACAAAGCGCGCACTCTAACCGCTGTGCTCTACCGGGCGCCACCCATGGCGCTGAATATCAACACGATTATTCAGGATACTGATGCCCTCCATGCGCAATCGCGCGCGTTGTTCATCCCCCGACGGGCTGCCAACGGGGAGGCTGATGCGCCCTCCGGCGCCAAGTACGCGGTGCCAGGGTAGCTTGCTGTCTGCGGGCAGTTGGCTCAGGGTCCGTCCGACCCAGCGCGCGGCCCGGCCCAAACCGGCCAACTCCGCCAACTGACCGTAGCTCACCACTTTGCCTTCGGGCACTTGGGCCAGGGTCAGATAGAGCGCCGTGCGTCGGATTTGCGCTGCGCTTTCGGGTTCAGCTTCTGTTTCGGTCACGTGCGCAGTCCCTGAAAAAAATTACAGTACCGTCCGTAGAGTAAATCCTCGATCGCCAATTGAGAAATGAACTCAATAGAAATAGTCGGGTCAGTCCTTGCTAGGGCCTTATTCCTGCGGATAATGCCGACTTTTTTTCGCGAACCTGAGCCTGTATTTGCTTATGTTGTCCAGAACCCTGCTGTGCCTCGCTGTCGTCAGTGCCTCCACTCCTTTGCTCGCGGATACCGTCTGGTTGAAGAACGGTGACAAGTTGAGCGGCAAGATCATCCTGTTCGATGGCGGCAAGCTGCTGGTTCAGACCGAGTATGCCGGTGCCGTGCCGATCGATTGGAACAAGGTGAAAACCCTGGAGAGCGATCAACATCTGCTGGTCAAGCAGGATGCCTACACCGGGGAGGTGGCCAAGTCGCTGCACGCGGCGGAGGATGGCAAGGTAACTCTGGCCAACGGTGATGCGCCCAAGACGGTGGAGTTGGCGAGCATTCAGCAGATGCTCAAGCCCAAGCCTGTCGTCGAGGATCTGGTCTGGAAAGGCAACATTGATGCAGCTCTGGATTACCAGCGCGCCGACAAGGACACCGACGATTACGATGTCGACTTCAAGACATCCGCGCGTCATGGTCGCTGGCGCCACATTGCGGAAGGCGAGTACAACCGCGAGTTCCAGGACGATGTGGTGACTACGGACAACTGGCGGGCCGAGTACTCCCTCGACCGCTTCCTGACCGAAAAGTGGTTCTGGCAGGGTCGACTGGTCTATAAGCGGGACAAGGTTGAAGACCTGTCCCGTCAACGCACGGTCGGTACCGGTCCGGGTTACCAGTTCTGGGATAACGAGCTGGGGGCGTTCTCCCTCGGCTCGCTGATCAACCGCACGGATTATCAATTTGCCGACGGTAGTAAGGACAACTTTTATTCCGTGGCAATGAAGTGGGATTACAACCGCTATCTGATCGGCAAAAAAGTCGAATTCTTCACCAATGGCGAGGTGGGCAAGCCACTGTCCGGCGTGGCCGAGTATGCGCTGGATGCCGAGATGGGCTTGCGCTACAAGGTGACCGACTGGGCTTCGCTCAATCTCAAGGCTGAACGCGACATCGTCGATGGTACGCAAGAAGCCGACCTGGACAAGACCCGGTACACCGCAGGATTTGGTGTGACCTGGTAAACCCGTTTCCACATCTATAACCCATCGCGGGCAAGCCTCGCTTCTACAGAGTCATTGGATATCTGCAGGAGCGAGGCTTGCCCGCGATGGCGTCAGCGCAATCAAAAGCTCTTGGCCGACAAAACACTCGCCCACAAAAAAGCCCCGCTTTTGAGGGCGGGGCCTTTTACTAAAGCAAGTACAAGTTAGATAACTTGAACTTCTTCAGCTTGCATGCCTTTCTGACCGCGGGTAGCGATGAAAGAAACCTGTTGGCCTTCTTTCAGGCTTTTGAAGCCGTCGGATTGGATAGCTTTGAAGTGAACGAACAGGTCGTCACCGGATTGTGGAGTGATGAAGCCGAAGCCTTTTTCATCGTTGAACCACTTAACGGTACCGGTTTGGCGATTAGACATGGTGTAACTCCTTGAACAAAGATAACTGCGACTCAGGAAGAACCCTGGCCGAGACTGAGTGCAAAGAGCAGGAAAAATTCTTGTAGATGGTTGGATCGAAATTCAACATATCGTGTAGAGATTCTCAGTGACACAAGCAGCACAGTGGCGCCACCTTAACCCTTTTTCCGAGACGTGCCAATGCTTCTTGCGAAGGTTTCTCGGTTTTCGTGATCGACGGTGCATCGTATTGCTTCGAAGGTCCGTAATTTCGGCAGGATCATCGAGAATTGCGCCCAGTGCTTTGAACCCGGCGGCGCGCCCCGGTAAGATGCCGGACAGATTTTTTCCACCTCGCTATTCAGGACACCGCCATGAGCATCAAATCGGACAAGTGGATTCGCCGCATGGCGCAAGAGCACGGCATGATCGAGCCGTTCGTAGAGCGCCAGATGCGTGGCAGCGACGATAGCCGTGTGATCTCCTACGGCGTGTCCAGCTACGGCTACGATGTGCGTTGCACCAATCATTTCAAGGTGTTCACCAACATCAACTCCGCCATTGTCGACCCGAAAAACTTCGATGCCGGCAGCTTCGTCGATATCCACAGCGACGTGTGCATCATCCCGCCGAACTCCTTTGCCCTGGCCAGCACCGTCGAGTACTTCCGCATCCCGCGCAATGTATTGACCATCTGCCTGGGTAAAAGCACCTACGCGCGTTGCGGCATCATCGTCAACGTCACGCCGCTGGAGCCGGAGTGGGAAGGCCACGTGACCCTGGAGTTTTCCAACACCACCAATCTGCCGGCGAAAATCTACGCCAACGAGGGCGTGGCGCAGATGCTGTTCCTCGAATCCGACGAAGAGTGCGAAGTGTCCTACAAGGACCGTGGCGGCAAGTATCAAGGCCAGCGTGGCGTGACCCTGCCACGGACCTGAGTCAACCGTCCGACAAACCGTGGGAATTCCTGAGCGAGCGTACACTCTATGGAGTGTACTTCCGATCCGCGCAAGGCAGATCGGGCCATCGCTCAGGAGTGCTTTATGAAGATCGACCCGCAAATAAGTGCCGAACTGGCAAGGCTCGAGCCCAATCAGGTTGGCGTTTTAGCCTGGTCCTTGCTGGCACACCCGACGATCAGCATGGCAGGGGGCATTCCCGGCCAGCCTGATCCTGATACGCCCAACGAACAACCTACCGAGCCAGGTGAGCCGACTCTTCCGGACGAACCGCCTCCCGCGCCTGTGGCCTGATCAACACCGGACCTCTGTCTGTAGGAGCGAGCCTGCTCGCGATGAACCCGAGAACGCCGCGCAGTATCAGTTGCCACGCGTCATCGTTGGCGTCCATCGCGACGGTGCGACGATTCGACAGGCTCGCTCCTACAGGGTCACCGGCCAGATTTCGTTGTCGCCGATTACAAAAATCCTGCAATTGTCGTCCCGTTCAACCTGATATCCCCCGGTGAACGCGCCGAAGGCCGGTAACAGGCTGACCGTCTCGCCAATCCTGAAACACGCCAGGCGCAAACGCTGCCGGCCTCGACCGTTGAGCCGAAACACCGGGTGCACGTGCCCGGCCAGCACATGCCGCCCAGGATACGGGTTCGGCTCGTGCTGCAAAGCGAAAGGCCCCAGTAACATGGGTTCAGGCACCACCTCAATGTTCAGTGTGGCGGGTGGGTCGCCGGCACGTTTATCGTGGTTGCCGCGGATCAGCGTCATGGGCAAGTCACGATGCCGCGCTCGCCACTGGGCCAACGCCTGGAGCGTAGCTGTCGCGTGAGAGCCGGGGCCGTGGAGAAAGTCACCGAGAAAAATCAATTGCCGGCAGGGAAGTGCCTTCAACAGGGCATCGAGCACGGCAATGTTCTGCTGGGTTGTACCCTGAGGTACAGGTTGACCCAGGCTTCGATAGGCCGCGGCCTTGCCAAAATGCACATCGGCCACCAACAACGCTTGTTGAGCCGGCCAATAGACGGCTTTTTCCGGCAGCAGCCAGAGCTCTTCTCCACAAAGGCTTATCGGATAGGGCGCACTCATCAGGTTTTCCCGGTGTCGGCGGTTGTTTCCAGATCGCTGACCATGCGTCGGATGCGGTCGGCGAGTTTTTCCGAACTCATGCTTTCGCGCATCCGTTCCACCAGCAGTGGAAAGCCAAGGGGCGTTGGTCGCTTGATCTGATGCAGGTCCAATGTCATCCGGTTGATTCGCTCCAGTGTTTGTTCCAGGCGACGAATATCCAACTCTTCCCGCAACACTTCTTCCCCGGCCTGAGCCAGCAATAAATTGCCCGCGTCGTATTGTTTGAACACTTCGAAGAACAGGCCGCTGGACGCCTGAACCTGCCGCGTGCTTTTCGGAGCGCCGGGGTAGCCGGCGAACACCAGCCCGGCAATTCGAGCGATTTCGCGGAAACGGCGCAGGGCCAGTTCACCGGCATTAAGACTGGCCAGTACGTCCTGCAACAGATTATCGGCGCTGAACAGGGCGGCATCGAGTTGCCGCGACCAATCGACGGGCGTGGCGCTGAGCAGTTCCAGGCCGTAATCATTGACTGCGATCGAGAAGGTCAGCGGCTGGCGTTGACTGGCCCGCCACGCCAACAGGCTGGCCAGCCCCAGATGCACCTGGCGACCGGCGAAGGGAAAAAGAAAAAGGTGCCAGCCCTCGCGAGATTTCAGGGCTTCGGCCAGCAGACTGTTTTCGGTCGGTAATCCCGACCACCGTTGTTGCACTTGCAGTAAGGGGCGCATCGCCTGCATTTGCGGGCCGACATAATGACCCTTCGCCGCGGCACTGAATCGGGCGACCACCGCTTTTGCCAGTTCATTGGATAGGGGCATGCGTCCGCCATTCCAGCGCGGGACCGCGGCTTTTTTCACCGTGCTGCGTTTGACGTACGCGGTCATGTTTTCTACCCGCACCAGTTCCAGCAAGCGCCCGGCGAACAGAAAACCATCACCGGGTTTGAGGCGCGCAATAAAGCCCTCCTCGACACTGCCCAACTGTTTGCCACCGCCGCCCTTGCTCCAGAATTTCAACTGAATGCTCGCATCGCTGACGATGGTACCGATGCTCATGCGATGCCTGCGGGCCAGCCGTGCATCCGGCACGCGCCACACACCGTGCTCATCGGGCTCGACCCGGCGGTAATCCGGATAGGCTGTCAGGGAGAGTCCGCCATGGCGTACGAACGCCAGCGCCCATGCCCATTCGGCCGGGTTCAGGTCACGATATGCCCAGGCTCCGCGGACTTCTTCGTACAACTCATCGGGGAGAAAACCGCCGCCCAGAGCGATGCTGACCAAGTGTTGCACCAATACATCCAGTGGCTTGACCGGGGATAGCCGCGGTTCGATGCAGCGTGCCGCGACAGCATCCTGCGCCGCGGCGGCCTCGATCAATTCAAGGCTGTGGGTTGGCACCAGCGTGACCCGTGATTCACGTCCCGGTGCATGGCCGGAGCGCCCGGCACGCTGCATGAGCCGCGCCACACCTTTGGCGGAGCCGATTTGCAGAACCCGCTCCACCGGCAGGAAATCCACACCAAGATCGAGGCTGGAGGTGCAGACCACCGCTTTGAGTTGGCCATCCTTGAGCGCGCGTTCGACCCAGTCTCGGGTGTCGCGGGACAACGAGCTGTGGTGCAGCGCGATCAATCCGGCCCAGTCCGGCCGGGCGTCGAGGAGGGCCTGGTACCAGATCTCCGACTGGGCACGGGTGTTGGTAAACACCAGGCTGCTGGCGCTGGATTCGAGTTCGCCCACCACCTGCGGCAGCATCTTCAACCCGATGTGCCCGGCCCAGGGAAAACGCTCGATCGCCGGGGGCAGCAGCGTGTCGACCCGCAGCACTTTGCGGGTTTGCCCTTGCACACTGATGCCGCCGCCGTTGGGGATCAGCACCTGCTCGGCGTGAGACTGATTACCCAGCGTCGCGGAAATGCCCCAGACGATCAGTTCGGGACGCCAGCGACGCAAACGGGCCAAGGCCAATTGCAGTTGCACGCCGCGCTTGTTGCCAAGCAATTCGTGCCATTCATCGACCACCACCATGCGCAAGGTCGAAAGTGCTGTTTGCGCGTCGGCACGGGCAAGCATCAGGGTCAGGCTTTCTGGTGTGGTGATCAGCGTGCTCGGCAGGCGCCGGCTCTGGCGCGCTCGTTCACTGCTGCTGGTGTCGCCGGTGCGCAGGCCGACGCTCCACGGAATCTGCAAAGCCTGCAGCGGCGCTTCAAGTGCGCGGGCGGTGTCGGCGGCCAGGGCGCGCATGGGGGTTATCCACAGCACCGTGAGGGGCTCGGCCACGGGTTTGCGTTTGCGAGTTGTTTCAACCGCAGGTGAAGAGCGGGCGAAGCGATTGAGCGCGCCGAACCAGACCGCGTAGGTTTTACCGGCGCCGGTGCTGGCGTGCAGCAATCCGCTGTGTCCCTGTTTTACCGCTGACCACACTTCCTTTTGAAAGGCGAACGGCTTCCAGCCGCGAGCGGTGAACCAGAGTTTTGCGTAGTCGGGGGAGGTTCCCATGCCGGCGGTTTGCGCTCTGAAAGTGTTCCTTCAGTGACCACGACGCAACACAACAAGTTTTATTGCGATGTCTGCTGTAGGAGCAAAGCTTGCTCGCGATAGCGGTGCTTCAGGCGAGGATAATATCGACTGAAATACCGCTATCGCGAGCAAGCTTTGCTCCTACATGGGGCTGGTTTTACTTGAGGTTACCGCTGAGGAATTGCTTGAGGCGCTCGCTCTTCGGATTGCCCAGCACGTCTTCCGGCGCGCCTTCTTCCTCTACCAGGCCCTGATGCAGGAACAGCACCTGGCTCGACACTTTACGGGCGAAGCTCATTTCGTGGGTGACCATGATCATGGTCCGGCCTTCTTCGGCCAGGCCCTGGATCACCTTGAGCACTTCACCCACCAGCTCCGGGTCCAGCGCTGACGTCGGTTCGTCAAACAGCATGACCTCCGGCTCCATGGCCAACGCTCGGGCAATCGCCACCCGTTGCTGCTGGCCGCCGGAAAGAAATGCCGGGTATTGGTCCGCCACCCGCGCCGGCAAGCCGACTTTGTCCAGGTAGCGACGGGCACGGTCTTCGGCTTCCTGCTTGCTGCAACCCAACACCCGGCGCGGGGCCATGGTGATGTTTTCCAGCACGGTCATGTGGCTCCACAGGTTGAAGTGCTGGAACACCATGGCCAGGCGGGTGCGGATCCGTTGCAGTTCGTCGGGATCGGCGACGTGCATGCCGTGGCGATCCTTGACCATGCGGATCGCCTGGCCGTCCAGGCTCATGGCGCCGTCATTGGGTTGTTCGAGAAAGTTGATGCAGCGCAAAAAGGTACTTTTGCCCGAGCCGCTGGCGCCGATCAGGCTGATGACGTCGCCGGTGTTGGCCTTGAGCGAAACGCCTTTGAGCACCTCGTGATCGCCATAGCTCTTGTGCAGGCCTTCGATGGTCAGTTTGTACATGGAACAAGCATCCTCAAGGCGAAAGTAGGTAGCCGCTGCGATAGGCTTCGGTGCCCGCGACATGGGCGATGACCATGCCGGCAGTGGCCATGCGGCGCAGCGAGCGCGCGTACATCAGGCCGGCGGCAGTGCAATGGACCGCAGTGACGCGATCGGTGATCGGGTCGATGATTTCGGCGATCAGTTGCCCGGCTTCCAGGTACTCACCTGGCAATGCAGTGAACACCAGCAAACCGCCGACGGGGGTCGCCACCGGTTCGACGCCGGCCAGGGGCGTAGCCGGGTAGGGCAGGTCGGGCAATGGCGCCGGTTCGCCGGCAATTGCACCGAAGTGAATCAGGTAATCGATCAGTGCCTGGCTGTCGAGGCTGGCCAGCGGGTGATTGACGTCGCCCTGGCCGCGCAATTCGACCGTGACCGAAAAGCTGCCCGGCGCAATGTCGAACTGTTCGCCGAAGCGTTCTTTCAACTGCCACCAGAGCAGGGTGAAGCATTCATCGAACGACTGCCCGCCGGAATCAGTGGCCAGCAAACTGGCTTCGGAACCGATGTAGCGCGCCAGCGGCTCGACCTGCGGCCAGGCTTCGGGCGTGGTGTACAAGTGCGCGACGGCTTCGAAATCGCAATGCAGGTCCAGCACCATGTCGGCGTCGCAGGCCAGCCTTTGCAGGGTCAGGCGCTGGGATTGCAACTGGGTGCCGGCGGTCTGCCGGGCCAGCGCATTGCGCAGGCTGTTGCGGATCAGTTCGCGATTACGCTGGGGGTCGTCACCGAGCTGGCCTTCGATCTCATTGCCGACTTCCTCGCTCAAGTCGACGAACCAGCGGTTGAAGTTCTGTCCGCTTTCCAGCTCGTATCGACCCAGCGGCACATCCATCAGCACTTGTTCCAGGCCAACCGGATTGGCTACCGGAACCAGAACGATTTCACTGCGCAGCCGCCCGGCCGCTTCGAGCTCCGTCAGGCGTTGCTTGAGATGCCAGGCGACCAGCATGCCGGGCATTTCATCGGCGTGCAGGGATGACTGGATGTAGATCTTGCCTTTGGCCGGCTGAGGGCCGAAGTGAAAGCTGTGGATCTGTCGTGCTGTCCCCGGCAGCGGGGCCAGCAAGTCATGTATCTGGTGGCGCATTTGTCTTATTCCAGGAAGCTTGGGCCCTAGTGAGTCGGCCCGAGGAAGGCCAGCCATCGGCGTTCGGCGAGACGGAACAGGCCAACCAGCGCAAAGGTGACGGTCAGGTAGATCAGCGCGGCGATGCCGAACGACTGGAAGGTCAGGAAGGTCGCCGAGTTGGCGTCCCGCGCGACTTTCAGGATGTCCGGGATGGTTGCGGTGAAGGCCACGGTGGTCGAGTGCAGCATCAGGATCACTTCGTTGCTGTAGTAGGGCAACGAGCGGCGCAGAGCCGAAGGCATGATCACGTAGGCATACAGCTTCCAGCCTGTCAGGCCATAGGCCTTGGCGGCTTCGACTTCACCGTGGGCCATGCTGCGGATGGCCCCGGCGAAAATTTCCGTGGTATAGGCGCAGGTGTTCAGTGCGAACGCCAGGATGGTGCAGTTCATCGCATCGCGGAAGAAGCTGTCGAGCACCGGTTGCGCCCGCACGGCGGCGAGGCTGTAGATGCCGGTGTAGCAGATCAGCAACTGGATATAGAGCGGCGTACCGCGGAACAGGTAGGTGTAGAACTGCACTGGCCAGCGTATGTAGAAGTGCGGTGAAACCCGGGCGATGGACAGCGGAATCGAGACGATGAAACCGATGAAAATCGACGCGCTGAGCAGCCACAGGGTCATGGCCAGGCCGGTGATGTTCTGGCCGTCGGTGTAGAGGAAAGCCCTCCAGTATTCCTGCAGGAGTTCGATCATCGTACGGCCTCCCGGGTCCCGGCGGCGTAGCGGCGTTCGAGCCAGCGCAGAATGATGTTGGAGGCACTGGTGATCAGCAGATAGATCAGCGCAGCGAGCACCAGGAAGTAGAACAGTTGATAGCTGCTTTTACCCGCGTCCTGGGCTGCCTTGACCAGGTCGGCAAGGCCGATGATCGACACCAGCGCGGTGGCCTTGAGCATCACCATCCAGTTGTTGCCGATACCCGGCAGGGCAAAGCGCATCATTTGCGGGAACACCACGATACGAAAGCGCTGGCCGCGCTTGAGACCATAGGCGGTGGCCGCTTCGACCTGGCCGCGCGGCACGGCAAGGATGGCGCCGCGGAACGTCTCGGTGAAATACGCGCCGTAAATGAAGCCCAGGGTCAGTACCCCGGCGCTGAACGGGTTGATCTCGATGTATTCCCATTCCATGTAGTCGGTAAGCGACGTCAGCCAGGTTTGCAGGCTGTAGAAGATCAGCAGCATCAGCACCAGGTCCGGCACCCCGCGAATCAACGTGGTGTAGCACTGGGCAACCAGGCGCAGCAGTTTGACTTTGGACAGTTTGGCGCTGGCGCCGAGCAGGCCGAGCAACACGGCCACCAGCAGCGACATCGCCGATAATTTGATAGTCATCCAGGTGCCTTCCATCAGCAAAGGACCGAAGCCCTTGAGGCTGAAGGCGGAGAGCCCCAGATTTTGCAGGAGGTTTTCGAACATAAATCAGCAACCTGATCGGATGAAAAAAGCGCCCATCGCGAGATGGGCGCCGGGCATTACTTGCCGCTGTACAGATTCAGATCGCCAAAGTGTTTCTTCTGAATGGTGGCGTAGGTGCCATCATCGTGTAACGCTTTGATACCTTTGTCCAAAAGTGCTTTCAGCTCGGTGTTACCTTTCTTAATACCGATAGCCGTTTTAGCAGGCAGCAGTTCGCTGTCGACTGGCTTGCTGACTTCGTAGCCCTCGCCTTTTGGCGACTTCAGGAAGCCCAGTTCGGCTTGCAGCATGTCCTGGATCGCGGCGTCGAGACGGCCGGAAGTCAGGTCGGAATACACCTGATCCTGGTTCTGATAGGCCTGGGTTTTTACCCCAGCCTTGTCCAGAACGGCTTTGGCGTAGGCTTCCTGGATGGTGCCTTGCTCGTAGCCGACGGTCTTGCCCTTGAGCGAAGCGACGTCTTCAGTCAGGCCAGAGCCTTTCTTGAACACGTAGGCGGTTGGACCGGAAAACAGCTCGCTGGAGAAGTCGATGACTTTTTCACGGGCCGGGGTGACGGTCATCGAAGAGATCACACCGTCGAATTTATTGGCCTTGAGGCCAGGAATCATCCCGTCGAAATCGCTTTCGACCCATTTGCACTTGACCTTCAGCTCGGCGCAGATTGCGTTGCCCAGATCGATGTCGAAGCCCACCAGGTTGCCGTCAGCCGCTTTCGACTCGAACGGTGCGTAGGAAGGGTCAACACCAAAACGCAGTTCCTTGTATTCCTTTGCCATGGCGGAGCCAGCGGCCATGCACAACGCCAGTGCAGAGAGGGTCAGCAATGCTTTTTTCATTATTTATTCCCTAAAACCAATATGAGCGCTTGTGGCGCAGAATTATTGTTACTGGTAAGCGTAAGACCTAATGAAAGTAGCAATTTCCGAACCAGAGTGCCGAACAAGCGTTTAACAGGCATTCAGGAAATCGCCGGGATGGGATTAGTGCACGAAAACGGGCGGCGTGGAAGACCTGCACTCTTTTGGTTCTTCGGCAGGCGAATTACTGGAGCAAATCCTGCAGTGTTCCCAAGTGATCCGCCTCATCGACGGACTTGTCCTGACGCCAGCGCAGCATCCGCGGAAACCGCACGGCGATCCCGCTTTTGTGCCGCTTGGACAGCGCAATCCCTTCGAAGCCCAGCTCAAACACCAGGCTCGGTTTGACGCTGATCACCGGGCCGAATTTTTCCACGGTGGTTTTACGCACGATGCTGTCGACCTGGCGCATTTCTGCATCGGTCAGCCCTGAGTAGGCCTTGGCAAAGGGCACCAACGTGCGCTCGCTGGCGTCGGGTGGGCCGTCCCAGACCGCGAAGGTGTAGTCGCTGAAAAGACTCGCCCGGCGGCCATGACCGCGTTGCGCGTAAATCAGTACGGCGTCGACACTGAACGGGTCTACCTTCCATTTCCACCAGACGCCCACATCCTTGGTTCGGCCCACGCCGTAGAGCGCGTCTTGAGCCTTGAGCATCATCCCTTCGACGCCGAGCCGGCGAGAGTCTTCGCGCTGGCGGGCGAGGTCGAACCAGTCTTCGCCGGTCAACAGTGGCGACGCCAGCAGCGCCGGATGATTGCAACGGGCAATGACTTGCTCCAGTTGCGCCCGCCGCTGCACCTGCGGTTGATTGCGCCAGTCTTCGCCGGCCCATTCCAGCAAGTCGTACGCGAGGATGACCACCGGAATGTCGCCAAGCATTTTCTTGCTCAGGGTTTTGCGCCCGATGCGCTGTTGCAGCAGGGCGAAAGGTTGCACGGCGGGGGCGGTCGGCGATTGCGGGTCGAAGGCGTCGGCGGTGTCGGGTTGATCAGCTTTCCAGACCACGATTTCACCGTCGATCACCGTGCCGTCGGGCAAGACGTGGTTCAGGTTGGCCAGCTCGGGAAACCGCTCGGTCACCAACTCTTCACCCCGTGACCAGACCCACAACTTTGCGTCGCGCTTGACCACTTGGGCGCGGATGCCATCCCACTTCCATTCCACTTGCCATTGGCTGGCAGGGCCGAGCAATGCGTCGAATTGTTCGACTGGTTGGGACAGTGCGTGGGCGAGAAAAAACGGATAGGGCTGGCCGCCTCGCTGGGCATGTTCATCTGCCGATTCGGCGGCGATCAGTTTCAGGTAACTGGCGGCGCTCGGGCGATTGGACAGGTCGGTATAGCCCACCAGGCGTTGCGCCACGCGTTTGCTGTCGAGATGGGCCATGGCGGCGAGCGCCCGGGTGACCAACAGTTTGGAGACGCCAACACGAAAGCTGCCGGTGATGAGCTTGATACAGAGCATCAAGCTGGTGCGGTCCAGTTGCGACCAGAGTTCGGGCAGTTGCCGGGCGAGCACCTCGGGGGATTCGCCGCGCAAAGGCAGCAGCTTTTTTTCGACCCACACGGCCAGGCCATCGCTGGACACGTGAGGAGCCTCAGGCAGGATCAGCGAGATGGTTTCGGCCAGATCGCCCACGGCCTGATAACTCTCTTCGAACAACCACGTCGACAGGCCCGATTGCTCAATCGCCAGATCATGCAGAAGCCGCGCCGGCACCAATTGCCGGGGCCGTCCTCCGGACAGGAAATACACCGCCCATGCAGCATCTTCAGGGGCGGCCTGGGCAAAGTAGCGTTGCATCGCCAACAGTTTGGCATTGCTTGAAGTCGTCGCATCGAGCTCGGCATACAACTGGGCAAACGCTCTCATGACGTCGCCTCGGTGGGCTCGTGCTCGACGGCTACAGGTTCTTCTTCATCGTCACCGTATTCGGTATCGAAAGCCTGGGCGTCGAGGCCTTGCTCGCGCAGGTGACGCACCAACACGGCGACCGAACCGTGGGTGACCATCACCCGTTGCGCACCACTCTGTTCGATGGCCCAGAGCAGGCCAGGCCAGTCCGCGTGATCGGAGAGCACGAAGCCGCGATCCACACCGCGGCGCCGGCGAGTACCGCGCAGGCGCATCCAGCCGCTGGCGAAGCCATCGCTGAAGTCGCCGAAGCGGCGCATCCAGGTGCTGCCACCGGCGGAGGGAGGGGCAATGACCAGGGCTTTGCGCATCAGCGGGTCGTTTTTTTGCACATCGCCGGCATAGATCGTCGCAGGCAGGTGAACACCCGCTTCGCGGTAAACCCGGTTCAGCGGTTCGACCGCGCCATGGACCAGGATCGGGCCAAGTCCGGCATCGATGCCGTGGAGAATGCGCTGGGCTTTGCCGAACGAATAGCACAGCAGCACGCTGGTTTTGTCCTGTGCCGCGTTGGCCTGCCACCATTGATTGATTTCGGCGAAGACCTGCGCCTGGGGTTGCCAGCGATAAATTGGCAGGCCGAAGGTCGATTCGGTGATAAAGGTATGGCAGCGCACCGGTTCGAACGGGGCACAAGTGCCGTCGGGCTCGATTTTGTAATCGCCGGAAGCGACCCAGACTTCGCCGCGGTATTGCAGGCGAACCTGCGCCGATCCCAGAACATGCCCAGCCGGATGAAAACTCAGGGTGACGCCGTGATGCAACAAGCGCTCGCCGTAGGCCAGCGTCTGCAGGTTGATGTCTTGCCCCAGCCGCGCTCGCAGAATGCCTTCACCCGGCGCCGCTGCCAGGTAATGCTGGTTGCCGGTGCGCGCATGGTCGCCATGGGCGTGGGTAATGACTGATCGCTCGACCGGTCGCCAGGGATCGATATAGAAATCGCCAGCGGGGCAGTACAAGCCTTCGGGACGCGCGATAACAAGATCCACGATGCTACCCAAGTGGGGGGACTTGTTAGCTATGAGGCTGGCGCGCGGCGAGAAGTTCTATCGGGGTTTGATGGGTGCGCTTTACACGAGGTACAGCTCATTCCTTGAGGAGCACAGCTTGCTCGCGATAGCGGAATGTCAGTCACCGATAATGTTGAATGTGCCGGCGTCATCGCGGGCAAGCCATGCTCCTACAGGCTTTGAAGTGGCCGCGGTTCAAGTATTTGGCACAAATCCCCTGTAGGCGCCAGCCTGCTGGCGATGAATCCAAGAACGCCGCGGGGCATCAGGTGCCCCGCGTTATCATTGACGTCCATCGCGACGGTGCGACGATTCGACAGGCTCGCTCCTACAGGGGGCGTTACTTGCCCGGTGTCAGGGTCAAGCGCTTGCTGCCATAAACCCTGTCATAGTTCTGCGACTGCATCGGCAGGGTCTGATACTGCCCTTTGAGCCACGGATCGATGCTGTTGAGGTAGTTCGGGCTGGCCGGGTTGCCGGATTGGCCGCTGGCGATCTGGCCCATCAACGGTTCGGCCTGGCCGAAATCGACGATAAAGCGCATGGCCGGTGCCAGCGTGGTGTTGAAGTCCTGACCCCAGGCGAAAGCGGCGGTGTTGAGCGTGGTGTGATCGCCACCGGCCGGCACGGGGCCGCGCACGGTCTGGCCACTGACGTTCTTCCATTCGTAGCGGTGCAGTTTGCCCCACTGCCAGGCTTTGTGATCGCCGCCCAACTGACTGTCGCCGGCCGTGATTGCCGCGGCGAGACTGCGGGCGAGAATCGCGGGTTTATCTTCTTTCTGCGCGCTGCGCGCGTCATCCCAGAATGGACTGTCTTCGCGGCCCAGCAAATGATCGGCCTGTGCTGCGTAGGACAACTTGCCGTTGGCGACGAAGGCTTTCCAGGCCGGGCTGCTGTCCGGTCCCAACTCATCGAGGAAAATCTGTTTCATGCTTTCCTGCAAAAACAGTTCGTAGATCGCTGCATCGGCGGACGTCGGGGCCAGTTTGCCGTCGAATGCCATCAGGCGGGTCAATGCTTCGCGTGCCTTGCCGCGATCGGCCACCGGCAGGGCTTCGATGGCTTGTTTGAGTGGCTGGGCCATGCCCGGCGCTTCGAACATTTTCTTCAGTTTGGCGGCGAACGTGGTGGTCTGGTCATACTGCATGGCAATCAGGCTGCGAGTGTCATGTTTGCCCACACCGGCCAGTTCTGCCAAACGCTCGCCACGCTCCGGTGCCGACCAGGAATTGGACAGTTGCATGCCGTAGCCATGGGGAATGACCCGCTGGTTGGCCGTGCCGAGCCAGCCTTGCGCCGGGTCCTGGTCGTAAGGGTGCAGCATCGGGTCGGCGTAGCCGTCCCAATCGTAGCGATCTTCCCAGCCCGGCGAGGGCAACAGGCCTTCGCCTTCGCGGCGGTTAGGGTAACGGCCGGTGACTTGCCAGCCTATGTTGCTGGCATCGGCAAACACCAGGTTCAAGGCAATGGCGCGAATTTCGCGGCTGGCATCGGACGCCTTCTCGACGTTCTGCGCGCGGGACAGGTCAAAAAACGCGTCCAGGGATTTGTCGTCGGAGAAGTTCGGTGTCTGCAGGGCCAGGCCGAAGCCGTTGCCTTGCGCCAGGCCTTGGGCGCTGTTGAGTAGCGGGCCGTGGCGGGTTTCGTACACGGTTTCGCGAATCGGCCGCTGGCCTTTGACGAAGTAGGTTTCGTTGCGCGCGGTCGCCGGCTGCCACTTGCCATTGGTTTCGTAGGCAAGGCCGTTGCCCTGGCGGCGGATTTTTTCCAGGAACAGGTCCTGGTTGTCACCCATGACGGTGGTCGTGCTCCACGCCACTTTGCCGTTGAAACCGCCCAGCACCATCGGCAAACCGGCGATGGTCACACCGGAGGCCTGATATTTCGGCGCGCGAATCTGTACGTAGCTGTAGAGCGACGGCACGCCCATCGGGCCATGGCTGTCGCTGGCCAGCAGGCTTTTGCCGCTGCGGCTGCGTTGCGGCGCTATCGCCCAATTGTTCGAGGAAATGGCGCCCAGCAGATTCAACTCAGACAGTTGGCGGGTGGCCTTACTGATTTCAGTCAGCCCCGGTACCTGCCCGTTAAGCTTGATGCCATGCAGCTTCTCGCTTTCAGCCAAGGGCAGCTTTTCGTCGGGAGCGGACGGCGTCAACCACGGCAGTTTGTCGGTGGTGACGGTTTGCGCGAGTACCAGCGCAGAAATTTCTTCCGGCAGGTTGGCCGACTGGCTGAAGTTCAGCAGACAGAAAATCAGCGCTGAATCTTCCGGTTTCCAGTACTCAGGCTTGTAGCCGCTGGCGGCCAGATCCGCCGGCAGCTTGTCGCGATAGCGGAACAGGTAGGCGTTGACCCCGCGGGCATAGACTTCAAAGAAGCGTTTGAGCCTCGGCGAAGACGCTTTGTACAACTCCCCGGCGCTTTTCTTCAGGTTGACCGCGCGCATGTAGCGGTCGGCGTCCAGCAAATCCGCACCGTGCATTTCCGCCAGACGGCCCTGGGCCAGCAAGCGCAGGGTGACCATTTGGGTGATGCGGTCGCTGGCGTGCACATAGCCGAGGGCGAACAGCGCGTCGTGGAACGTGCTGCTTTCGATCAACGGCATGCCCATCGCGTTGCGGCGCACCGAGACATTCTGCGCCAGCCCCTTGAGTGGCTGCACGCCGGAGGTCGGCGGGAGGGTGTCCTGGGCATTGAAGCTCTGACACCCTGTCAGGCTCAAAACCCCCGTGACTGCTGCGGCAACGCCGAACCGGGGTAGAAAATGTGTGAGGGCTGGCGAGGCCATGGCAAAGCTCCTGCGGGGGTAGCGTCAGTAAAGCCGCTACGTTAGTGAGCGGGAGGAGGGCGCGCAAGCGGGGTACAAGGTTATTTCAGGATTTGTCTGATAAGTTCAGCGACCAATGGTCCGGGAGGTGTGTCGACATGGAATTAAAGGCAAATGCAGGATTGATCATCATCGATCAACAGAAGGGCATTCTGCACCCCAGGCTGGGTCGCCGGAACAATCCCCAGGCCGAGGACCGCATGCTGGAACTGTTGGCGCATTGGCGGCGCAGCGAACGGCCGGTGATTCACGTCCAGCACTTGTCCCGATCAGAGGACTCGGTGTTCTGGCCGCAGCAATCGGGCGTGGAGATTCAGCAACGATTTCAGCCACTGCCGGGTGAGCAACTGATTCAGAAGCAGGTGCCGGACGCATTTTGTTCAACAGGGCTGGAGAGACTGTTGCGCGAGGCGGGGATCGCACAGTTGATCATCGTCGGCGTGGCGACCCACAACTCGGTGGAGTCCACGGCGCGCACGGCGGGCAACCTGGGGTTCGAGGCGTGGGTGGTGGAGGATGCGTGCTTTACCTTCGACAAGGCCGATTTTTTCGGTAACCCCCGTTCAGCCGAAGAGGTGCACGGTATGTCGCTGGGGAATCTGCATGGTGAGTACGCGACCGTGGTCAGTACCGAACACATTCTGAAGGCGGGTGAACATCTGTAGGAGCAAGGCTTGCCCGCGATGAACGATGATGCAAAGAGTATGAAGTACCGAGGCGCGGCAATCGCGGGCAAGCCTTGCTCCTACAGGTCTCGAAACACTGTGAGAGTGGGCCTGCTCGCGAAACCGGCCTACCAGACGAGGCAGGTTTTCACCTGAAGCCTCAAGCGCCGTGGCACTTCTTGAATTTCTTGCCGTTGCCGCATGGGCAAGGGTCGTTGCGGCCAACGTCTTTCAAGGCATTGCGCACCGGTTCCTGGTGGGCGTGGCCGCAATTCGGGCCGTGTACATGACCATGGTCGTGATCATGATGGTCATGATCGTGGTTGCAGTCAGGGCCGTGGACATGGGGTTGCTGGGTCATCGGGGTTACTCCGGAATTAGATCGGCGGGGATTATCACGCCATTGCGCTCCAGGTGCACGTAGTGGGCGATGAATAAACCGGTTTCCATTTCACCTTCGAGGCGATAGGGAATGCCTTGCTCGGAGTTTTTCAACTGTTTGACCAGGTCTCTGACCTTGGGCCACAGGTTGGTGCGGATCGGCACTTTGTAAAAACGGCTGGCCTTGGGGCCGATGCTGATCCAGTGTTCATGCTCGCCATCGACCAGCAGGATGTCGCCCAAATGAATGCGGTATTCCATACCGCGTACGGTCAGCTCGTTTTCGCTACGGTTATCAATGCGAAAGTGCAACACGAAGCGTTGCTCCAGCAGTTTGGCGCGCACCACTTCCACCCGGGTCAGGTGCACTTCGGGGGCTGGCTCATCGCTGGCGAACCAGGACGCACAGCCGCCGAGCCCCAGACAAAGGGCAAGCATGAGCAGACATTGTGCGAATCGCCGGGTGATCATGGTCGTTCTTCTCCCTTGAACCCCAGTCTAGTCGTTAAAGGATCGCAGCCTTCGGCCACTCCTGCAGTGTGCAGGCAATCCCGTGCAGGAGCTGGCGAAGGCTGCGATTTTTTGCGGTCAACTCACGCGCCGAAATAGCCCGAGCAGCATTTCTTGAACTTCTGCCCGCTGGCGCAAGGGCATGGATCGTTGCGACCGATGTCCAGTGGTACGGTGGGATCGATGAAGTACCAATGTCCAGCGTTCTGGACGAATGACGAGCGTTCACGATGACTGTGCTCGCCACTGCCGTCGTGCCAGCGCGCGGTAAAGGTCACGAACGCGTGTTCCGGCTGGCCGCCGAGCACTTCGGAGCTTTCCACCTCAAGGCCCAGCCAGGTGCTTTGGGCACTCCAGTCGCTGATCGATTGCCGGTCGAGTCCTGATTGCTGGGCGGGCAGGGTGGTCGTCACCAGATAGTCGATCAGGCCCAGCACATAGGCGCTATAGCGCGAGCGCATCAGGGCTTCGGCGCAAGGGGCCGGGTGACCGGCATGGTAAGGACCGCAGCAGGCGTCGAGCAGGGTGCCGCTACCGCAAGGGCAAATGGATGTACTCATTGCGTTACCACCAATATTTCCCGAAGTTTTCCGGATTGGCCCAAAAGCGCGAATTGAGCCAGTCCGGGACTTGTTTGTAGTCAAGCAGATCATAGGTGAAGAGGGTCAGCACCTGTTCGTCGCGCTGAAAGCGTTCGCTGGCTTGCAGGGCCAGGGAGAAAAAGTCCGTCTCCTGCCAGCCGCTGGCCGGTAAGTCGGCGAGGACGGCGATGCGGCTGGCGTTGAGATTGCGGATGCCGCCGAGCAAATTCAGGCCATCGCGCTTGGGCAAGTGTTCGAGGCAATCGACCACCAGCGCCAGGTCAAACCGGCGCGCCGCCAGTTCGGCCGGCAATGCTCCCGGCGCAGCATGCGCCACGCAGCTGTCGGGGTGGGCGAGCTTGAAGGCTTCAAGCGCCGGGAATTCGCTGGCGCCGATCAGCAGCAGGCGTGCAGGGGCGTAACGATCCAGCAAAGCGGCCAACGCCTGTTGTGGCGTGCGCGAAGAAATAGCTGCAATCATCGAAGTTCCTCAGTCAGGTCTGCCAAGACTAGCCTGCCCGCAAGTTCGAGCCTAGAGCGGCTTTCCCTGAAAAGAGATGATCTGCCGTGAACAGGGGACAAAACTGCAATGGCCTATTGCTGGCGGAGATTAAAACTCCGGTCTTTACTCCCTGAATCGGTTCTAAGCCGATCCTTCAGGAGAAAACTAGATGAGCATAGTTCGGACAGCATTACCCCTGGTTCTGCTAACCAGTGTGTTGACTGGTTGCGCAGGTTTGCAGAAAACCGACTGGCCGACCTGTGCGGCGGTCGGTGGTGTCGTAGGTGCGGGTCTCGGCGCGACCGAGAGCTCGTCGTGGGCAGGTTGGGGCGCGCTGGTTGTCGGTGGTACGGCGGCCGCTTATTGCTGGGTTCACGGTGACGGCGACGAAGACGGCGATGGTGTTCCGGACAGTCGCGACAAGTGCCCGGGCACGCCTAGAGGCGTTCAGGTCGATGCCGATGGTTGCCCACCACCAGCACCTGCTCCAGTGGTTGAAGAAGTTGTAGTGGTCAAGGAAGAAACCATTGTCATTCGTGATGTCCACTTCCAGTTCGATAAAGCAACGCTCACGTCGTCCGACAAACTGGTACTCGACAAGATTGCCACTCGTTTGAAAGCGGAAGCCCCTACTGCCCGATTGACCGTAACCGGTCATACCGACAGCGTGGGCAGCGATTCCTACAACCAGAAACTGTCGGATAAACGCGCTCATTCGGTGGTTGAGTACCTCATCCAGCAAGGCGTGCCGCGCAGCAACTTTGTGTCTGTTACCGGTGCCGGTGAGAGCCAGCCGGTAGCCGAAAACAAAACTGCCGACGGTCGTGCACAAAACCGTCGTACGGAAATCAAAATCGAGCGCTAAGCCCCTCGGATTCCCGGCTTGTGCAGTCGCGGATGCGGGTCTTTACTCCTGTGTAACCGGCATCGGCCGGTGACACAGGAGCTTTGGAAATGAGCAATCTCACACGGACCGTCTTGCCGGTTCTGCTGCTGGGCAGCCTGTTGACCGGTTGCGCTACTCACAGTGATGGCACTGCCCCCCTCAATCAACGTACCTGGCCGATCTGCAGCGTCATTGGCGGACTGGTCGGTGGAGGCCTGGGCGCTATCGAAAGTGGCGGTTGGGCGGCGGGTGGAGCGGCGCTCGGTATATTGACCGGTGGTTTGATCTGTTACGCCCAGGACGGTGACGAAGACGACGACGGTGTGTTCGACCGCCGCGATCGCTGCCCCGACACACCGGCCAACACGCCTGTGGAACATCACGGTTGCCCGCTGCCGCAATACCCGGCCAGCGTGAAACCTGCAGAACCTGCTGCGCCTGAAGTCATCACGTTGAGCAACGACGTGTTCTTCGGTTTCAATCAATCCGACCTGACCCCGACCGCGCAAAGCGAGCTCGATGCGATCATGAGCAAATTGCTGGACGCCGATGTGGTGAACATCAAGGTGATCGGCCATACCGACAGCGTTGGCTCGGACAGCTACAACCAGGCCCTTTCGGAGCGCCGCGCCAGCAGCGTGGCGGAATATCTGCTGAGCCAGGGTGTGGCACCCAACAAACTCACCAGCGAGGGCAAGGGCGAAAGTCAGCCGGTGGCCGATAACGAAACCGAGGAAGGCCGCGCGAAAAATCGTCGCGTGGAACTGCACATCAATCGCTGAACCGCGGGTTAGAGCTGTCGAACGCAGATCTCCTGCGTTTCGACGGCCATTCGGCGATCTTCATCAAGAATTTTCGCTTGCCCTCTGGCTTATCCCGCGTGGAAGCCGTTACTGTGCGCTCAAAGAATAATTCCCATCGAGGGGCGTATGAAGGTGATTTGGGGGCTGGGGAAGCTGTTGACCCTGCTGTTCTGGCTGGTGGTGCTGGTCAACCTGTTCACGCCATTTGTCTATCCGCTGCATCTGCTGGTCAATCTGGCCGGCGGTATTCTGGCGATCCTTCATCTACTGGAAGCGCTTTTGTGCTACCGCAGCCTCAGAGGCCGCGCGCACCCTTGGCGTGATCGTCTGAAGATTGTCATTTTCGGCGTTTTCCACCTGCAAACCATTCCCGCTCCCTCCGCATCCAAGGCTTCCCATGCGTAAATTCTGTCTGCTCGCCGTACTCATCAGTCCACTGGCCTGCGCTCAGGTGGTGAGCGTCGAAACCAACTCGCTGATGCGTCTGCCCAACACCGCCAGCACCTTGCAACTGGAACGTCTGGAGGTCGCCGATTACGGCACGTTACTGATTCCGTCGAACGTGACTGAAGTCACCGTCGGCGAGCTGCATCTAGGACGTGATGCGCGGATCGCGATTGTACCCAGCGAGCAGGCGCTGGAATTGAAAGTCAGCCGTGCTCAATTGTCCGAGGGCAGCCAGATCACCGCTCGCGGCGCGCCGGGCACTTTTCAGAAGGCCGCGCGCTCCGGGCGCAACCTGAATCTGCAAATCAAGACGCTCAATGCCCCGCAACTGATCGTCGACGCGCGCGGTGGTGCGGGGGCTCCGGGGTTTGTCGGTCTCGACGGGGCCAACGGTCAAGCCCCGGGCTGTACCTGGGGCCAGGCCGGACGCGGTGCCGATGGCAGCAATGGCAGTGACGGCCAGCCAGGCGCACCGGGGGCATTGGTCAAACTGGTGGTGCCGCGTGATTACCCGGCAGAACAGATCAAGGTTCAAGTGGCCGGCGGTGCGGGTGGCCTGGCCGGACCCGGTGGAAAACCTGGCGCCGGAGGCAAGGCCAAGGGCTGCCTGATCTATAAAGCCGATGGCGGCAAGAGCGGCAAACCAGGTGCCGATGGGCAACCGGGACCTGCCGGGGCGGCAGGCTCGGTGGTCGTGCAGCGGTTGTAAGCATTGATCGTTCCCACGCTCTGCGTGGGAACGATCATGGTCGAGCGGCAGCAACAACTACCACGACCAACCCGACAATCAAGTTGATCCCCACCAGGCGGCGGATCCTTCCCAGTACCGCAGCCCCCGCCGGCCAGTCCTGCGCCAGCACAGCCGCGCGCAACTCCGGCAGCATCAACGCCTGAATCCTGATGAACAATGCCGTCATCACCACAAACAACCCCATCATCACCTGCACATAGCGCGGCGCGTGTTCAAAACCGCTGAAATTCAGATTCAGCATGACCACGCCACTGACTGGCAACAGCACGACCGCCCCCCAGACCCAGCGGAAAAAACCTTGAAACACTTCAATCCACAGCTTCAAGCGGGCAGGACCCTCAAGCGCTGTCATCGCCGCGGGACGCAAGACCATCCAGGCGAAAAACATGCCGCCCACCCACACCAGTGCGGCGAGGACATGCAGGCTATAAACAAGGCTAAAAGGTGTCATTCGGGTACTCCGTTCTGCGCGGGATTCATTAGCGGGGTATGATAGCGGCCGAATCAAACTACTGAAAATTTATCCAGCGTTTTTTGCGCCCGACAATTCATGATCAGCACTGAACTCAAAACCACGATCCAGGGCGCCTACTCGCGTTTTCTCGAAGCCAAGAGCCTCAAGCCGCGCTACGGCCAACGCCTGATGATCGCCGAAGTTGCCAAAGTCCTCGGTGATATCGACACCGACGACGAAGGCCGGCGCAGTGGCGACCCCGCGATTGTCGCGGTGGAAGCCGGCACCGGTACTGGCAAGACCGTGGCCTACAGCCTGGCGGCGATCCCCACCGCCAAGGCCGCTGGCAAGCGCCTGGTGATCGCCACGGCCACCGTCGCCCTGCAGGAGCAGATCGTCTACAAGGATCTGCCCGACCTGATGCGCAACAGCGGGCTGAATTTCAGCTTCGCCCTGGCCAAGGGGCGCGGGCGCTACATGTGCCTGTCCAAGCTCGACATGTTGCTCCAGGAAGGCCACGCGCAAACCGCCACGGCGCAGTTGTTCGAAGAAGAAGGTTTCAAGATCGAGGTCGATGAGGCCAGCCAGAAGCTGTTCACCAGCATGATCGAGAAACTCGCCGGCAATAAGTGGGACGGCGACCGCGACAGCTGGTCCACCGCGCTCGAAGACGCCGATTGGGCACGCTTGACCACCGATCACAGCCAATGCACCAACCGTCATTGCCCGAACTTCGGCCAGTGCGCCTTCTACAAGGCCCGCGAAGGCATGGGCAAGGTAGACGTGATCGTCACCAACCACGACATGGTGCTGGCTGACCTGGCGTTGGGCGGCGGCGCTGTGCTGCCGGACCCGCGCGACACCATCTACGTGTTCGACGAAGGCCACCACCTGCCAGACAAGGCCATCGGCCACTTCGCCCACTACACGCGCCTGCGCTCCACCGCCGACTGGCTGGAAACCACGGCAAAGAACCTGACCAAACTGCTGGCGCAACACCCGTTGCCCGGGGATCTGGGCAAGTTGATCGAGCAGGTGCCGGAGCTGGCTCGGGAGATCAAGACCCAGCAACAATTCATGTTCACCGCCTGCGAACAGGCCGCCGATTTCAAGCCCGGCGAAGATGTCGAAGGTCGCGAACGCCCGCGTCATCGCTTCGTCGGCGGAGTGATTCCCGAGCACATGCGTGAGATGGGCATCGAGTTGAAGAAAGGCTTTGCCCGCCTGACCGACCTGTTCACGCGCCTCACCGAACTGCTCAAGGAAGGTATGGACGGCGAGGTCAACATCGGCATCGCCAGCAACCAGGCCGAAGAGTGGTATCCGCTGTTCGGCAGCCTGTTGTCCCGTTCTTCCGGCAACTGGGAGTTGTGGGTGGCGTTTACCGCTGAAGACCCTGAAGACAACCCGCCCATGGCCCGTTGGTTGACCCTGGCCGAAAGCGGCTCGCTGTTCGACATCGAGGTCAACGCCAGCCCGATCCTCGCGGCGCAAATGCTCCGACGCAACCTGTGGAACGTAGCCCATGGCTGCTTGGTCACTTCGGCGACCCTGACGGCCCTCGGCACCTTCGACCGCTTCCGCATGCGCGCCGGCCTGCCGAAAAAAGCGGTCACCGCCGTGGTACCGAGCCCGTTTCATCATGCCGATGCCGGTGTGTTGCGAGTGCCGAACCTGAACGCCGACCCACGTGATGCGGCGGCGCACACCGCGGCGATCATCCGCGATCTGCCGGACCTGGTCGAAGGTTCGCGCGGTACATTGGTGCTGTTCTCCTCGCGCAAGCAGATGCAGGACGTGTTCGACGGCCTCGATCGCGACTGGCGCAAGCAGGTGTTCATTCAAGGCAACCTGTCGAAACAGGAAACCCTGAACAAGCACAAGGCGAGGGTCGATGGCGGTGATTCCAGCGTGTTGTTCGGCCTGGCAAGCTTTGCCGAAGGGGTCGACCTGCCGGGTGCCTATTGCGAGCACGTGGTCATCGCCAAAATTCCGTTCTCGGTGCCGGATGACCCTGTCGAAGCGGCACTGGCGGAATGGATCGAAGCCCGTGGCGGCAATCCGTTCATGGAAATCTCCGTGCCGGATGCCTCGCTGAAACTGGTCCAGGCCTGCGGGCGCTTGCTGCGCACCGAAGAAGACCGCGGCACCATCACTTTGCTCGACCGGCGTCTGGTGACCCAGCGCTATGGCAAAGCGATCCTCAATGCGTTGCCGCCTTTCCGGCGTGAAATTTCCTGAAACACCGGTGGGCAGTTTTGCCCGCCGCGTTGTCTATCTTTCAGCCATCGCTTTTCCATTGGCCCATTGAAGGTCTTAGGGAGAATTTCGTTCTCATGATTCGCCGTTCGTTGCCTGCCGTTTTTGCCCTGTTGTTCGCATCGCCCTTGCTGGCGGCTCCCGCCGGACAACAGACGCTGTTCAACTTTGTACGCCCCGCCGACGTGGTCCAGGTGGCGACTCAGGACGCCAGCCTGCCGCAATCCAACGCCGAGCAAACCCCCGAGGGCGAAGTGCTGCGCCGGGTGACATTCAACCCGGTGGCCAGGCCAACCCTGCGCCTGAGCCCGCAAACCGGCGCCTGGGACTGGTCGCAATCGGGCGTGATGAGCCTGCGAATCCAGAGTGCGATGAACTGGGCCGTGACCCTGTACGTGACTATTCAGAGCAACGATGGCAAGACACTGGTCAGCCGTGTCGATTTGCCGGCCGGTCCGGCGCAAACCCTGCTGGTGCCGCTGCAGCCGACGTCGCCGCTGAATCAGGGCATGAAAGCCGGCCCGCCAATGCCGATGTCCGTCGACGGTCAGCGCATCCTGTTGGCCAGCAGCGTCGGCGAGCTGGATCGCCGCCAGGTGGTGTCGGTCACTGTGTCGATGGATCAACCGCAAGTCGCCCAGAGCATCTTGCTCGAGCGCTTTGGCGTACAGGATGGCGAGTCCGTTACCCAAGCGGTGTATGGCGGCCTGGTGGACGCTTATGGTCAATCGACCCGGGCCAAATGGCCGGAGAAGGTCGCTGGCGATGAACAACTGAAAAGCGCCGCGGCCAAGGAACAACAACAGCTGAAAACCTGGTTGGCCGAGCGCGAGAAGGCTTCGCTGGACAAGTTCGGCGGCTGGAACAAAGGCCCTGCGTTCAAGGCCAGCGGTTTTTTTCGTACCGAGAAGCGTGATGGTCGCTGGTATCTGGTGACCCCTGAAGGGCACCCGTTTTATTCGTTGGGAGTCAACTCGGTCGCTGCGGACGTCAGCCAGACGTATGTCGCCGGTCGCGAGTGGATGTTCGAATCCCTGCCCAAGCCTGAGGAGCCTTTGGCCAGCCATTTCGGCGAAGGGGATAACCGCGGCGGCAATGGTGTCGACCAGGGACGAGGCTACAACTCCGGTCGCTGGTACGATTTTTACGGCGCCAACTTGCAGCGTTTGTACGGCGACCCTTGCGCGCTGGGCAGCGACACCAAGGCCGGTGTTGCGGCAGCCGCCAAGGCAGACGCGGTAGAAGCAACGGCAGAAAAAGCCGTCGAGCCAGCCGTAGCGCCTTCAAGTGCTGGATCCGGTATTGCCGAAGCGGCCAAAACTGATGCCGTCGACGCGACCGCCGCTAAAACAGCCGAGCTGGCACCCGCCGAACCCTGCAAAGTGGCATTCGACGAAAAACGCTGGACCGGCCATACCCTCGACCGTCTGCAAGCCTGGGGCTTCAACACCGTAGGCAACTGGAGCGCGCCATCACTGGCCAACGCGGACCGCGTGCCATACACCTTACCGCTGTCGATCGTCGGTGATTACGCCAGCATCAGTACCGGTAGCGACTGGTGGGGCGGCATGCCTGACCCGTTCGATCCACGCTTCGCCATGGCCACCGAACGCGCCGTAGCGATTGCCACCCGTGATCATCGCGACGATCCATGGCTGATCGGTTACTACGCCGACAACGAACTGGCCTGGGCCGGTCCCGGCGACGACCCGAAAGCCCGATATGCCTTGGCTTACGGCACCTTGAAAATGACCACTGACGTGCCGGCCAAGCGTGCGTTTCTCAAGCAACTGCGCGACAAGTACCGCAATCAGGCCGGATTGTCGAAAGCCTGGGGCATTGATCTGCCAGCCTGGGAGCTGATGGAAGACCCTGGGTTCGTGCCACCGCTGCCGAGCGCCGAGCACCCGGAAATCGAGGCCGATTTCAAATACTTCCAGAAAGTCTTCGCCGATACCTACTTCAAGACCATTTCCGACTCGCTCAAGTGGCACGCGCCGAACCAGCTGTTGCTCGGTGGTCGATTTGCCATCACCACCCCGGAAGCCGTTGAGTCCTGTGCCCAGTATTGCGACGTCCTGAGCTTCAACATGTACACCTTGCAACCGCAGGACGGTTACGACTTCACCAAACTGCGCAGCCTCGACAAACCGGTGTTAATCACTGAATTCAACTTCGGCTCGACTGATCGCGGCCCATTCTGGGGCGGCGTGACGCAATTGGCGAAGGAAGACGATCGCGGCCCGGCCTATGCGAACTTCCTCAAAAAGGCTCTGAACGAACCGTCTATCGTTGGGGTGCACTGGTTCCAATACCTCGATCAACCCGTGACCGGGCGTCTGCTGGATGGCGAAAATGGCCATTTTGGTCTGGTAGGGATCACTGATCTGCCATTCCAGGGTTTTGTCGATAGCGTGCGCAAAAGCAATCTGGCGGCGGTCGATCAGCTGGCCAAGGAGGCCGAGAAAGCCGCAGCCGAGGCGGACAAGGTCAGTCATGATGCCGAGGGCGGAAGAGAGGCCAACGCCGGCAAAGGCCCGGGGAAGGGCGCCGGTGGGCATTCCGGCAAGGGGCATTGAGTCCAGATGCACCGCGTTATCGTTTTTCGCGGGCAAGCCTCGCGCCTAAAGGTTTTGTGAAGGTCGCGATGACCGCAGGAGCGAGGCTTGCCCGCGAAGGCATCAGTGCCGACGCCAATTTGTCGATCACTTCCAGGGGTGATTGACCGCCCGGCCCGACCCTGTTCCCAAAACCGTCAAGGGCTGGAACAATGCGGGCCACTTTGTAGAGCGTTTATCCGGGGAGTTGCGGGTGCAGATTCAGGGTCATTACGAGCTTAAGTTCGAGGCAGTGCGTGAGGCATTCGCGGCACTGTTCGACGATCCCCAGGAGCGTGGCGCGGCGTTGTGCATCAAGATCGGTGGCGAAACCGTGCTCGACCTCTGGTCCGGCACCGCCGACAAGGATGGCGCCGAGGCATGGCACAGCGACACCATCGCCAACCTGTTTTCTTGCACCAAAACCTTCACCGCCGTCACTGCGTTGCAGCTGGTCGCCGAAGGCAAGCTGCAACTGGACGCACCCGTTGCCCGTTATTGGCCTGAATTTGCCGCGGCTGGCAAAGAAGCCGTGACCCTGCGCCAACTGCTCTGTCATCAGGCCGGTTTGCCGGCATTGCGCGAGTTGCTGGCGCCCGAAGCCCTTTACGATTGGCCAACCATGGTCGGCGCCCTGGCCGCCGAAGCACCGTGGTGGACGCCGGGTGAAGGTCACGGATATGCGGCAATCACCTATGGCTGGCTGATCGGCGAATTGCTGCGACGCGCCGATGGTCGTGGGCCAGGTGAATCGATCGTGGCGCGGGTCGCCAAGCCATTGGGCCTGGATTTCCACGTCGGTCTGGCGGACGAAGAGTTCCATCGCGTGGCGCATATCGCTCGCGGCAAAGGCAACGTCGGCGACGCCGCTGCCCAGCGCCTGTTGCAAGTGACCATGCGCGAACCCACGGCCATGACCACGCGCGCGTTCACCAACCCGCCGTCGGTCCTCACCAGCACCAACAAACCGGAATGGCGGCGCATGCAGCAACCCGCAGCCAATGGTCACGGCAATGCCCGAAGCCTGGCCGGTTTTTACGCCGGTTTGCTGGACGGCAGCTTGCTCGAAGGCGAGATGCTCGACGAGTTGACCCGCGAGCACAGCCTCGGCGAGGACAAGACACTACTGACCCGGACCCGATTCGGTCTGGGTTGCATGCTCGATCAACCGGATGTGCCCAACGCGACATTCGGTCTGGGTCCACGAGCGTTCGGGCATCCGGGCGCAGGTGGCTCCATTGGTTTTGCTGACCCGGAGCACGATGTGGCTTTCGGTTTTGTGACAAATACACTGGGGCCGTACGTCTTGATGGATCCGCGCGCACAAAAGCTTGTGCGGGTACTGGCCACTTGTCTGTAAAACCCGCTGAAGGTTCCCGGAGCTGGAACCCGAAAGCCTTTTCAGTTTCAAAGCGTCTGTTTATGCGGGCCGATCCGGCCTGATTTTTTATGACTTCATTTTTGTGGATATCCAATGTCAACCAAACCAACCCTCGCTTTGGCACTGTGCTTCGCTATTACCGGTTGCGCACAGAATCCTAAAAATGATGCGGATGGCGGCAGCTGGTGGCCGTTCGGATCTTCCGACAAAGTCGCCGCAAAAGAACCTGCCCCAACTCCCGTGAAGCCTGCCGCCAGCGCGGCGGTAGCCAAGACTGAAAGCACCAGCCCCTGGTACTGGCCGTTCGGTTCCGATGACGACGCGAGCAAGTCTGCCGCCAAGCCGGAATCAAAGCCTGAAGCCAAACCTGCCGCAGTAGCCAAGGCCGATGCCGATGCAGGCGGCAAATGGTGGTGGCCGTTCGGCGGCAAAGAGCAGAGCGCCGCCAAAGTCGTGCCAATGCCGGATCCGAAAGTCACCCAGGCCTGGCTCGACGAGTACGAGCCGCGTTTGCGTACCGCGATCAAGGACAGCAACCTGCAACTCGAGCGCCGTGAAAACGTGCTGGTAGTGACGGCGCCTGTCGAAGGCTCGTTCAACCCGGATCGCCCGGCCATGTTGCTGCCGGTGACCCTCGGCCCGTTCACCCGGGTCGCGAAAATTCTCGAAGTCGATCCCAAGACTGCCGTGTTGGTACTCGGTCACAGCGACACCTCGGGTGCAGCGCCCGCCAACGTCAAGTTGAGCCAGGAGCGTGCCCAGGCTGTTGCGGCGATTTTCCGTCTCAGTGGTCTGCAACGTGATCGCCTGATGCTGCGCGGCATGGGTGGCGAAGCCCCGCGTGCCGCCAACGACAGCGTTGAAGGACGCGCCTTGAACCGTCGCGTGGAATTGCTGGTGACCCCGCAAAACACCATGGTTGCCTTGCTGAGCAAGTACAATATGCCGGCTCCGGCGCCGGTCACCCTGGTGGCAGCGCAGGACATCAAACCGGTGGCCAAGCCTGTGACCCCGGCCCCAGCCGCCAAGAAGGCCGCCGTGCCTGCGACGAAAAAAGCACCGGCCAAGAAAGCGGCCGCCAAAAAGACCCCGGCTAAAACCGCAACGCCGGCGAAAAAGACTGCACCGGCCAAAGCGGCTACCGATACCAAGAAAGTCGCCGCGGCCGATAGCACAAAGAAGTGATTCGTTAATCAAAAGGAATGCGCCATGACCAAGGCCCTGGCTGATATGCGCCGCGATTACACCCGTGATGGCCTGACCGAGGCGCAAGCCCCGGTCGAGCCGTTTGCGCTGTTCCACCAGTGGTTCGCCGACGCGGTGAAAACCGAACAGGCACCGGTGGAAGCGAACGCCATGACCTTGGCCACGGTCGACCCGGACGGTCGGCCGCATTGCCGCATCCTGCTGCTCAAGGGTTTGGACGAAAAGGGCTTCACCTTCTTCACCAACTACGACAGTGCCAAGGGTCAACAGCTGGCGGCGAATCCGTTCGGGGCCATGACGTTTTTCTGGCCGACCCTGGAACGTCAGGTTCGGATCGAAGGGCGGGTGGTGAAAGTTACGCCACAAGAATCCGATGCCTACTACCAGGTTCGACCTTTGGGCAGCCGCCTTGGCGCGTGGGCATCACCGCAAAGCCGGGTGATCGCCGACCGTGCTGAACTGGAAAAACTGCTGAAGGATACCGAGCAGCGTTTCAGCGATAGCCAGCCACACTGCCCTGAACATTGGGGTGGTTATCGCCTGCTGCCGGAGCGCATCGAGTTCTGGCAGGGCCGTCCGAGCCGTCTCCATGACCGTCTCAACTATCGCTTGCAGGGCTCCGGCTGGATTCTTGAACGCCTGGCACCCTAAGCAGTCTACCGCTCGAGATAGCCTGCCGCAGCGGCCTCCAGCCATTGCGGCAAGTCTCGACGCTTGATCTTTTGCGCCTGAGCGTTCGCCAGTTGCTGGAGCATGAACGCTTTTTTGCGTTCGTCATTCCCGGCTAACGCCAGTGCCAGGTCGCGGTCCATCCAGCGTTTGATCCGTACGTACAGCCAATAGTGGAAGTACAGACCGGCAACGGTCGTCACGACGATGATAAAGTAATCCATGAAAATCCTCGGGCAGCGGCGCAGATTGCCGAAATGGTCGCTACTGTGTGATGAAAATCGCGCACAGGCCCTGTACCGGAACTGAATGAAATCATTTTTATCCGGGCGATGCCGTGACAGGCGTCAAGCTGCGGAGTTTAATGAATACCTGTCCTTTGGAGTTGATGCTATGCGTAAGTCTGTTCTGCTGGTTGCTTCCTTTTCCACGATGGCGATGTTGCTCACTGGTTGCCAATCGAGCCTGACCGGTGACTCCTACTCCCGTGACGAAGCGCGTCGCGTGCAGACGGTTCGCATGGGTACGATCGAAGCATTGCGCCCGGTAAAAATCGAAGGCACCAAGACCCCGATCGGCGGCCTCGCCGGCGCAGCCGTTGGCGGTGTTGGTGGCAGTGCCATCGGTGGCGGTCGCGGCAGTATCGTTGCAGCGGTCATCGGTGCAGTTGCCGGTGGCCTGGTGGGTTCGGCGGCCGAAGAAGGCCTGACCCGCACCCAAGGCGTGGAAATCACCGTCCGCGAAGACGACGGCAGCATGCGTGCCTACGTGCAACAGGTTCAGGAAAACGAAGTGTTCCGCGTGGGTGAACGTGTTCGAATCGCAACCGTTGACGGCACGAGCCGCGTTACGCACTAAGCGTAATCGGGTAAAAGAAAACCCCGATCAGGTAACTGGTCGGGGTTTTTTATGAACGTGCCTTAACACTCAGGGCTATGCGCTCTGAGGATCACGCTTGCGACTCGCCATGGCCGTGACCGCATAACCGATCAGAGCCGCCAGAATCGAACCGGTCAAAATTCCCATGCGGTCCATACCGGCGTAGTCGCTGACGCCCGGCTCGAAGGCCAGGGAACCGACGAAAAGGCTCATGGTGAAACCGATTCCGCAGAGAATCGCCACACCCAGCACCTGGCCCCAATTGGCGCCTTGGGGCAGGGCGGCGATGCCGATTTTTACCGCCAGCCAGGTCAGGCCGAACACGCCGACGGTCTTGCCCAGCAGCAGGCCGATGGCGATGCCCATTGGCACATCGTGAGTGAAGTTTTCGGCGGTAACGCCGCTCAGGGAAAGCCCCGCATTGGCGAAGGCGAACAACGGCAGGATGCCGTAGGCCACCCAAGGGTGCAGGGCGTGTTCGAGCGTCAGCAGTGGCGAAGGCTCGGCGTTTTTTGTGCGCAGCGGAATGCAGAAGGCCAGGGTGACACCGGCCAGCGTGGCGTGCACGCCGCTCTTGAGTACGCAGACCCAGAGGATCAGACCAATAATCATGTACGGCCCGAGCTTGACCACCCCGAGCCGGTTCATACCGATCAGCGCCGCGATGCAGGCCGCTGCCAGTGCCAGCGACAGGGTCGACAGTGCGCCGGAGTAGAAAATCGCAATGATGATGATTGCACCGAGGTCATCAATGATGGCCAGGGTCATGAGGAACAGTTTCAGCGACACCGGAACCCGTTTGCCCAACAGCGCCAGCACGCCAAGGGCGAAGGCGATGTCGGTGGCGGTCGGGATCGCCCAACCGCTGAGGGCTGGCGGGTTGTCGCGGTTGAGAAACCAGTAGATCAGCGCCGGTACGACCATGCCGCCAATTGCTGCCGCGCCGGGCAGGACGATCTGTGACGGCTTGGACAGTTGACCGTCGAGGACTTCGCGCTTCACTTCCAGGCCGATCAGCAGGAAGAACAGCGCCATCAGGCCATCGTTGATCCACAGCAGCAACGGTTTGGCGATTTTCAGCGCGCCGATCTGGGCCACCACGGGGGTTTCCAACAGGCCGTTGTAAAGCCATGACAGCGGCGAATTGTTGATGATCAAAGCCAGAACGGCAGCGGCGATCAATAACAGACCGCTGGCAGCTTCCAACTGAAAGAAACGCGTGAAAGTGCTACGCAGAGGCAAGGTTGCTCTCCATCTGTGAATTCAAAAGGTGTTACACCCTAACAATTCCCGTTAGTTGTTAAAACAAAAGTTATATTCTTTTTTGTTATATGTCGTTACAAGGCACTCCCGTGCTGAGGACTGAGCCTAGCAGTTGCCCGACGTATTGGAGCGCAGCTGTATCTGTGCTGAATGTAGGTTTTTTCCTAAGCTTGCTGATTGAGCCCTGTTGCAAGGCCAATTCCTGCCCGATACAACGAGAAAACCACCATGAGCGACAACCGACAGTGGGCCCGCGAAGCCATCCGGATCATTGAAGCCGACTTTCAGCGCAGCGCCGATACCCATCTGATCCCTTTGCCGCTGCCGGGTTTTCCGGGCATCGAGTTGTACTTCAAGGATGAATCCAGTCATCCCACCGGCAGCCTCAAGCACCGGCTGGCGCGATCGCTGTTCCTGTATGCGCTGTGCAACGGCTGGCTCAAGCCCGGGGCACCGGTCATCGAAGCCTCCAGCGGTTCGACGGCGATTTCCGAAGCGTACTTTGCGCGCATGCTGGGCTTGCCGTTCATTGCAGTAATGCCCGCGACCACTTCCAGGGAAAAGATCGCGCAGATCGCCTTTTATGGTGGCCAAAGCCGAGCGCTCGGTATTTTTCGATTACTACCAGACCGGCGATGCCAGCCTGCGCCTGGACCACGGTTCGCGGATCGAAGGTATTGGCCGGCCACGGGTAGAAGCATCGTTCCTGCCCAAGGTCATTGATGCAATGGTCAAGGTGCCGGATGCACTGTCGCTGGCGGCGATGCATTACCTGGCCGAGCGGTTGGGGCGGCATGTCGGCGGGTCGAGCGGCACTAACCTGATCGGCGCGTTGATGGCTGCGCAGCATATGAAGGCGGCAGGGGAGTCGGGGTCGATGGTGGCGATTCTGTGTGACAGTGGCGAGCGTTATGCCGACACCTATTACGATCAGAAATGGCTCAAGGACCAAGGGTATGAGTTGAGCGGATTGAAGGCGGCGGTTGCCGCCAGTGCGGAGCGAGGTGAACCGCTGCCGGCGAGCGTGTTACGCGCCAATATTTAGCCTCGCTCCTACAGATAATGCTGTTCACTTAAGGGAAGAACACTGTACCCGTGGCGAGGGAGCTTGTCGGATCGCCGCACCGTCCCGCTGGGGCGCGAAGCGGCCCTAAAAAGGACTGCTGCGCAGCCCGGCGGGACGGTGCGGCGATCCGACAAGCTTCCTCGCCACGGGTACAGTGTTTGTTTCAAAGATTTCGTATCAGGCCTCCAGGCCCAGGATATCCCGCGCCACTGCCTCGGCAATGCGAATCCCGTCCACACCGGCCGACAGAATCCCGCCCGCATAACCTGCGCCTTCGCCCGCCGGGAACAGGCCTTTTACGTTCAGGCTCTGCATCGACTCATTGCGGGTAATACGCAGCGGCGACGAGGTGCGGGTCTCGATGCCGGTCAACACGGCATCGTGCAGCGAGTAACCGCGAATTTGTTTCTCGAACGCTGGCAGTGCTTCGCGAATGGCCTCAATGGCGAAGTCCGGTAATGCCAGGGCCAGATCGCCCAACGCAACACCCGGTTTGTAGGACGGTTCAACGCTACCCAGCTCGGTGGACGGCTTGCCCGCAATAAAGTCGCCGACCAGTTGAGCTGGCGCTTCGTAATTGCTGCCGCCCAATACAAAAGCGTGGGATTCCAGACGCTCCTGCAACTCGATCCCGGCCAGCGGGCCGCCCGGGTAATCGACTTCCGGCGTAATGCCGACGACGATCCCGGAGTTGGCATTGCGTTCGTTGCGCGAGTACTGGCTCATGCCATTGGTGACCACGCGGTTCGGCTCGGAAGTCGCCGCCACCACCGTGCCGCCCGGGCACATGCAGAAGCTGTAGACCGAACGGCCGTTCTTGGCGTGGTGCACCAGTTTGTAGTCGGCGGCGCCAAGCTTTGGGTGGCCGGCGTACTTGCCCAGGCGCGCACGGTCGATCAGCGATTGCGGATGCTCAATACGGAAACCCACCGAGAACGGTTTGGCTTCCATGTACACGCCGCGACCGTGGAGCATGCGGAAGGTATCGCGGGCACTGTGGCCGAGGGCCAGGATCACGTGTTTGGAATGAATCTGTTCGCCGCCATCGAGTTCTACGCCGACCAGTTGGCCGTCTTCGATCAGCACGTCGGTAACCCGCTGCTGGAATCGAACTTCGCCGCCCAATGCACGAATCTGCTCACGCATGTTTTCCACGACACCGGTCAGACGGAACGTACCGATGTGCGGCTTGCTGACGTAAAGGATTTCTTCCGGCGCGCCGGCCTTGACGAATTCGTGCAGGACTTTGCGACCGAGGAATTTCGGGTCCTTGATCTGGCTGTAGAGCTTGCCGTCGGAGAACGTCCCCGCGCCGCCTTCGCCGAACTGCACGTTGGACTCAGGGTTGAGCACGCTTTTGCGCCACAGGCCCCAGGTGTCCTTGGTGCGCTGGCGCACTTCGGTGCCGCGTTCGAGAATGATCGGCTTGAAGCCCATTTGCGCAAGCAGCAGGCCGGCGAAAATCCCGCACGGGCCGAAACCGACGACGATCGGGCGCACGCTCAGGTCGGCCGGCGCCTGGCCAACCTCTTTGTAGCTGACATCCGGTGCCACGTTGACGTTACGGTCATCGGCGAACTTGTGCAGCACCGCCGCCTCATCGCGAACGTTGAGGTCGATGGTGTAGATGAAGCACAATTCGGAGGACTTTTTGCGCGCATCGTAGCTGCGCTTGAACAAGGTGAAATCGAGCAAATCATCGCTGGCAAGGCCTAAGCGCTGCACGATGGCAGGGCGCAGGTCTTCTTCGGGATGGTCGATCGGCAACTTGAGTTCGGTGATTCGTAACATGGCGGGATCCGGTTCGCGGGGCGCACAACTGCGCCAGGGCGTTTGAAGCCGGCGATTATAAGCTCCAAAAGCCCGGTCCCGTGAGGCTTAAACGATCAGTCGTCGCGCGAGCCGCCGAAATACCCGCAACCGCGCTGCACCTGACCATCGACGCGCAGTTCGGCGCTCATGTGTTGAATGCTGCCAGTGCTGCTGTCGACGCAGCGTTGCGGCGCGACCCACAATTCGATGTGCTGGTTATTGGCTTCGGTGCTGAGGTTGAAGCGGCCATCGCCCAATTGCTCTTCAACGTAAGGCACTGCCAATGGCGGCTGGCCGGCGCGGTCGATGACCATGCCCTTGCCGCTGACTTTCACGTTCCACTCCGGGGTGTGACCGGCGGCGCGCAGAATCAGCAATTTGAAATTGGCATCCTCGCATCCATTGCCCGAGCGCTCGACGCGGTACAACTGCTGCAGGTCGAGCTGGCCGTCGCCATCACCCGCAACGATCCGCCCGCGCACATCGGCGAACAGCTTGCCTTTGGCATCGGCCAGCGTAGCGGCCTGTTGCAATACGCTGGTGCCGCCCGTGTCGTTGACCACATAACGTCGCTGCTCACCGCACGGCTGGAACAACAGCTTCCCGTCGGCTGCACTCAACTGGCCTTGCATGCGGGTCTGGCCGACGTGGGTAGCACTCTCACGCTGGCCATCGAACAATTGGCAAGCGGCGAATAGAGGAAGCAGGGCAACGAGAACTAAGGAACGGGCAGCACGCATCTTGGGGTCTCCTGACAAGTGCCGCCACGTTACTCAGGCTGACCGTTCATCACAAGACTGGAGTTTGTCTGCGGCAAATCTGAGGTCGATTTATCGGCAACAACTTGAGGTAAATCCAAAGCCGAATACCAGGATGCCAACGGTAAGCTGTCACTTTTTTGCAGGGGGTGGATGTGAAGAAGGCAGTGGGCTGGAAGATCGGGTTGTTGTTGCCGGTGATGATGGGGGCGGCCACGGCCAGTCAGGCTGCCGAGATCAATTTGTCCTCGGCAACCGATTTCACCCGGATGGATGTGCTGTTGAAGGATGACGACAGACTTCAATCGACGTTTGAAATGAATGTCACGCTCAGTCCTGAAGCCACCGAGAGAATGCAGAACATTTCTCGTGCTTCCCTGGGCCAACAATTGACGCTGTCGATCAATGGCTGGAAGGTCTCTACCGCGACAGTGCAATCGGTCCTGGGCTCACAGTTCAGGGTTTCCATCCCGAAAGCCGTGGCCAAAGACCTTTTGCCCACATTGGTCGATTGAGCTTGAACCGGGTCAGCCCACGTGAAAGGTCTGGCCGGTTTGCAGGCCTTCCACGCTTTTGGCGTAGGCCAATGCCACATCCGCTGCCGGAACCGGTTTGAAGCCACGGAAGTACGGGGCGTATTTGCCCATGGCTTCGACCAGCACGTTCGGACTGATCGAGTTCACGCGCAGGCCACGTGGCAGTTCGATAGCGGCGGCGCGGACGAAGCTGTCCAGCGCACCGTTGACCAGCGCTGCCGAGGCACCACTGCGAATCGGATCGTGGCTGAGCACACCCGTGGTGAAGGTGAACGAGGCGCCGTCATTGGCGAACTCGCGGCCGATCAGCAGCAGGTTGACCTGGCCCATCAACTTGTCTTTCAGGCCCAGGGCGAAACTTTCCTCACTCATTTCTGCCAGTGGTGCGAAGGTCACGTTGCCGGCGGCGCAGATCAGCGCATCGAATTTTCCGGTCTGCTCGAACAGTTTGCGAATCGAAGCACCGTCACTGATATCCACCTGAAAATCGCCGCTGTTGCGGCCGATGCGCACGATCTCGTGGCGCTGGGACAGCTCCTTGTCGACTGCCGAACCAATGGTGCCGCCTGCGCCGATCAAAAGAATTTTCATGGGTACTGATCCTCAAGTGGATTGAATGAGTGCTCAGTCTAGAGTGGTTTTTTATCTGGATAAGCGCACTAATAGGCAACCTTTGGTTTTCAATTGGAAACAATCAATGAGTGAGATGGATGATCTGGCGGCGTTCGCGGTATTGGTAGAAGCGGGCAGTTTTACCTTGGCTGCGCAGCAACTGGGTTGCAGCAAGGGCCAATTGTCCAAACGCATCAGTCAATTGGAGGCACAGTTCTCTGTGGTTTTGTTGCAGCGCACCACGCGGCGCTTGAGCCTGACAGCTGCCGGCGCGGCGTTGTTGCCGCAGGCGCAGGCACTGGTGACCCAGGTCGAGCGCGCACGCCAGGCCCTGGCGCGGTTGAAGGACGACATGGCCGGCCCGGTGCGCATGACGGTGCCGGTGTCGTTGGGGGAAACCTTCTTTGATGGGTTGCTGTTGGAGTTTTCGGCCAAACACCCCGAAGTGCAGATCGAACTGGAGCTCAACAACAATTACCGTGACTTGTCTCGCGATGGCTTCGATCTGGCGATCCGCGCCGACGTGGCCATCGACCAGCGGCTGGTGGCACGTCCGCTGCTGGCCTGGCATGAAATGACCTGTGCCAGCCCGGCCTATCTGGAGCAATACGGCGAACCGCAGACCCCCCAGGCACTGGCCGAACATCGTTGCCTGCTCAACAGCCATTACAGTGGTCGTGAAGAATGGTTGTATCACCAACAGCACGAACTGTTGCGAGTGCGGGTTTCGGGGCCGTTTGCCAGCAATCATTACAGCCTGTTGAAGAAAGCCGTACTCACTGGCGCCGGCATTGCGCGCCTGCCGTCCTACTTGCTGTCGGCGGAATTGGCTGACGGCCGTTTGCATTGGCTTTTGCGTGATTATCAGACACGAATTATGCCGATGTATCTGGTGCATCCGTATCAGGGCGGATTGCCAAAGCGTACGCAGGTGTTGGCGGACTATTTGATTGGCTGGTTCAAGCGCAGCGGGGAGGTGTTGGACAGGCTCTAACAGATCGTTCCCACGCTCTGCGTGGGAATGCCTCGCCGGACGCTCTGCGTCCGCTTGGGACGCGGAGCGTCCAGGGCTGCATTCCCACGCAGAGCGTGGGAACGATCGGCCAAGGGAGTCTGGCAGGATAAGAAAAAACGGCCCGAAGGCCGTTTTCTGTTTACCGCTGAAGTTAGCCGCCGAGGTACGCTTCGCGCACTTTCGGGTCAGTCAGCAGCGCTTCACCAGTGCCTTGCATCACTACCCGGCCGTTCTCGAGAACGTAGGCGCGGTCAGCGATTTTCAGCGCCTGGTTGGCGTTTTGCTCGACCAGGAACACCGTCACGCCGTCCTTGCGCAGCTGTTCGATGATGTCGAAGATCTGCTGGATGATGATCGGTGCCAGACCCAGCGACGGCTCGTCGAGCAGCAGCAGCTTGGGCTTGCTCATCAGCGCACGGCCGATGGCGAGCATTTGCTGTTCGCCGCCGGACATGGTGCCGCCGCGCTGGCTGAAGCGTTCTTTCAGGCGTGGGAAAAGTCCGAGGACCTTGTCCATTTGCTCCTGGTAGTCGCCCTTGGCGGTGAAGAACCCGCCCATGGACAGGTTCTCTTCGACGGTCAGACGAGAAAACACCCGACGACCTTCCGGCACCACGGCAATGCTCTTGCGCATGATCTGCGAGGAGTCCTGGCCGACCAGTTCTTCACCCATGTAGCGGATGCTGCCGCTGTGGGCGCGCGGTGAACCGCACAGGGTCATCAGCAACGTGGACTTGCCGGCACCGTTGGCGCCGATCAGGGTCACGATTTCGCCCTGACGGACTTCGACGTTGACACTGTGCAGGGCCTGGATCTTGCCGTAGAAGGTGGAAACGTTTTCGAACTGCAGCATTTACGCTTCCCCCAGGTAGGCTTTGATCACTTCAGGATTGTCGCGGATCTGTTCCGGCGTACCGTCGGCCAGAGGGGTACCCTGGTTGATCACGACGATGTGGTCGGAAATGCTCATGACCAGTTTCATGTCGTGTTCGATCAGCAGCACGGTGACATTGTGCTCTTCACGCAACACGCTGATCAGCGCCTTCAGGTCTTCGGTTTCCTTCGGGTTCAGGCCGGCGGCCGGTTCGTCGAGCATGAGGATCCGCGGGCGGGTCATCATGCAGCGGGCGATTTCCAGGCGACGTTGCTGACCGTAGGCCAGGGTGCCGGCCGGACGGTTGGCGAACTCTTTCAGGTTGACCTTTTCCAGCCAGTACTCGGCGAAGTCCATGGCCTCGCGTTCGCTCTTGCGGAACGACGGGGTCTTGAACAGGCCGGACAGGAAGTTGGTGTTCAGGTGACGGTGCTGGGCGATCAAGAGGTTCTCGACCGCGGTCATGTCCTTGAACAACCGCACGTTCTGGAAAGTACGCACCACGCCTTTGAGGGCGATCTTGTGACCCGGCAGGCCTTCGATCGGCTCGCCGTCCAGCAGGATGCTGCCACCGCTCGGCTTGTAGAAGCCGGTCAGGCAGTTGAACACGGTGGTCTTGCCGGCGCCGTTGGGGCCGATCAGGGCAACCACTTGTTTCTCTTTCACGCTCAAGGCCACGCCATTGACCGCCAGCAAGCCGCCGAAGCGCATGCTCAGGTTTTCTACTTTAAGGATCTCGCGGCTCATTTGCGCAGCTCCATGTGAGGACGTTGCATGGGCAGCAGACCCTGAGGGCGCCAGATCATCATCAGTACCATCAAGGCACCGAACATCAACATGCGGTATTCACTGAACTCACGCATCATTTCCGGCAACAGGATCATCACCACGGCAGCGAGGATGACGCCCAGCTGCGAGCCCATGCCACCGAGCACCACGATGGCGAGGATGATCGCCGACTCGATGAAGGTGAAGGATTCCGGCGTTACCAGGCCCTGACGGGCAGCGAAGAAGCTGCCGGCAAAACCGGCGAATGCTGCGCCGAGAGTGAACGCGGAAAGCTTGATCACCGTCGGGTTCAGACCGAGCGCACGGCAGGCGATTTCGTCTTCGCGCAACGCTTCCCAGGCACGGCCCAGAGGCATGCGCAGCAAGCGGTTGATGACGAACAGTGCAGCCAGTGCCAGGAACAGCGCGACCAGGTAGAGGAAAATCACCTTGTTGATCGAGTTGTATTCCAGACCGAAGTACTCGTGGAAGGTTTGCAGACCCTCCGCGGCTTTACGTTCGAAGGTCAGGCCGAAGAACGTTGGCTTCTCGATGTTGCTGATGCCGTTCGGGCCGCCGGTGATATCGGTCAGGTTACGCAGGAACAGACGGATGATTTCACCGAAGCCCAGGGTCACGATCGCCAGGTAGTCGCCGCGCAAGCGCAGTACCGGGAAACCGAGCAGGAAGCCGAAGGTGGCCGCCATCAGGCCGGCAATCGGCAGGCAGATCCAGAAACTCAGACCATAGTAGTGCGACAGCAGCGCGTAGCTGTAGGCGCCGACGGCATAGAAACCGACGTATCCGAGGTCGAGCAGGCCAGCCAGGCCGACCACGATGTTCAGGCCGAGACCGAGCATCACGTAGATCAACACCAGCGTGGCGATATCCACCGCACCGCGGGAGCCGAAGAACGGCCAGACCAGTGCACCGGCGATCAACGCAATGATGATCCAGCGCTGGGTGGTCGGCAGGGTCAGGAAGTTGCTGGCCTTGGCCGGAATCAGCGGCATGCTTGGCGAAGAACGCCAGGCCGAACTGATCTGCTGGTCGAACAGCACACGCAGGAACATCAGCACCGAACACACGGCGATGGTGATCAGGGTAGCGGTGCTGGTGCCATGCACCTCGAGGTTGATGCCGACGATGGTCAGCTTCAGACCGAGTACCGGGTAGGCCACGGCCCACACCAGCAAGGCGCTGAACAGCGCCTGTTTAAGATTCCTAGTCATACCTTCTCAACCTCCGGACGGCCCAGCAGGCCGGTTGGCCGGAACAACAGCACCAGAACCAGCAGGCCGAACGCCACGACGTCCTTGTACTGGTCGCCGAAGATATCGGCACCAAAGGCTTCCGCCACACCCAACACGAGCCCGCCGAGCATGGCGCCCGGAATGCTGCCGATACCGCCCAGTACCGCTGCGGTAAAGGCCTTGAGGCCGACCAGGAAACCGGCGTTCGGGTTGATCACGCCGTATTGCATGCTCAGCAGCACGGCGGCGATGGCCGCCAGCGCGGCACCGATGACGAAGGTCAGGGCGATGATGTTGTTGGTGTTGATACCCAGCAGGTTGGCCATCTTGATGTCTTCGGCGCAGGCGCGGCAGGCGCGGCCCAGGCGAGAGCGGGAGATGAACAGGGTCAGGCCGAGCATGGCGATCAGGGTCACCACGAACACCACGATTTGCATGTAGGAAATCAGCACTTCATGTGCGCCACCTGGCCCGAAGGCAAAGTTGCCCGGAATCAGGTTGGGGATGGATTTGTCCTTGGAGTCTTGCGCCAGCAGAACCGTGTTCTGCAGGAAGATCGACATACCGATGGCGGAGATCAGCGGGATCAGACGGTTGCTGCCGCGCAAGGGGCGGTAGGCGATCCGTTCGATGCTGTAACCGTAGGCACTGGTCACCACGATGGTGGCGATGAAAGCGGCGGTCATCAACAGCGGAACACTGTCGAGTCCCATCATGGCCAGCCCGGCGATGGCGATGAACGCCACGTAGGAACCGATCATGTACACCTCGCCGTGGGCGAAGTTGATCATTCCAATGATGCCGTAAACCATCGTATAGCCGATGGCGATCAGGGCATACGTGCTGCCAATGGTCAGGCCATTAACCAGCTGTTGGAAGAAGTGATAGATGTCAGGCATTACAGCGCTCCTAAAAACCTGATACGCATTTCACTGGTGGAGTCATTTTCCCGCCCGAGCCCCGTGGATCTGCATCCACTTCGAATTCGGGGTTTGCCAGCGAACCGCTGATGACGGTTTTGAGATTTTCAGGTGGGGAGACTGGCGGATCACGCCAGCGCGGCCCAGATACATTCGTAAAACAAAGCCCACGGCACGCCGTGGGCTTTGTTGGCAGTCAGTCAGGCAGCGCCTTACTGAGGCTTGGCTTCAGTTTTTGGTTTGCCGAAGTGCCACTCGTAAACCACGAATTTGAAGTCTTTCAGGTCGCCTTTCTCGTCGAAGCTCAGGTCGCCGGTAGGGGTCTTGAAGGTGCCTTTGTGGATGGCTTCAGCCACTTTGGCGGAGTCTTCGGACTTGGCAGCCTTGATACCGTCGGCAATCACGGTCACAGCCGAGTAGGCCGGGAACACGAATGGACCGCTCGGGTCTTCTTTCTTGGCTTTGAACGCATCAGCCAGGGCAACGTTGGCCGGATCCTGGTCGAAGGATTTCGGCAGGGTCACCAGCAGGCCTTCGGAAGCGTCTTTGGCGATCTGCGAAATGGAGTCGTTACCCACGCCTTCCGGACCCATGAACTTGGCTTTCAGGCCTTTTTCCTGGGATTGACGCAGGATCAGGCCCAGCTCCGGGTGGTAGCCGCCGTAGTAGACGAAGTCGACGTTGGCTTGCTTGAGCTTGGCGATCATCGAAGAGAAGTCCTTGTCGCCGGCGTTGACGCCTTCGAACACGGCGACTTTCACGCCTTTCTTCTCAAGAGTGGTTTTGACGGCGGTGGCGATGCCTTCACCGTATTGCTGTTTGTCGTGCAAAACAGCAACGATCTTCGGTTTGACGTAGTCGGCGATGTAGTTACCGGCGGCAGGGCCCTGGGCGCTGTCCAGACCGATGGTACGGAAGACCATTTTGTAACCACGGGCGGTGATGTCCGGGCTGGTGGCAGCCGGGGTGATCATGATCACGCCTTCGTCTTCGTAGATGTCCGAAGCCGGTTGAGTGGAGCTGGAGCACAGGTGACCCACCACGAACTTGACGCCGTCGTTGACGACTTTGTTCGCTACGGCCACGGCTTGTTTTGGATCACAGGCGTCATCGTATTCAACGGCTTCGAGTTTCTTGCCGTCTACGCCGCCTTTGGCGTTGATCTGTTCGATGGCCATTTTGGCGCCACTGAACTGCATGTCGCCGTATTGGGCTACAGGGCCGGTCTTGGGGCCGGCGATGCCGATCTTGATGGTGTCAGCTGCGAACGAATGGCTGGCAACCCCGGCCAGAACCATAGCGGCAAACAGTTTGGAAATCTGCTTAGTAGCCTTAGTCATAGTGCTCCACTCTTACTGTTGTAGTTTTTATAGTCCTGGCGCCGTTGGCAGCAGAACCGGGTCAGATATCTACGACATCCCCCGGAAATGCCCCCCGGCAACTGTACCGGTACAGTGTAGAGCGCCGATTGTCAGCCTGGGAAGCTGGCGCCAGGGGGCAAAACTTGGGGGTGTCGCCATTTTGAAAGAAAAAGACAGAATTGCGGCGGGGCGTTGAAAGGCTTATAGCCAGATTCCGTGCATTCCTTGGCCTTCCTGCTCTTTTCGATCAGTGACACAAATTGCATCTGGGTTTTTCTGCCAGACCACCGACGTTATCATTGCGTCGATTTCTTTTCCGGACCGGACCCATGACTGAAGAACCTAGCACCCTCTATGCCAAACTGCTTGGTGAAACCGCATCTATTACCTGGAAGGAACTGGAGCCGTTCTTTGCCAAGGGTGCCCTATTATGGGTCGACGCGAGCCTGGATCTGATCGCCGCGGCAGAAGCCGTAGCGAGTGATGAACGCGAGAAAGTGGCTGCCTGGCTGGCCGAAGACCAGCTCGCCAAGCTGTCTGAAACGCGGGCGCTGGATCTATTTGAACGTGATCCGCATCTGTGGGCGGTGGTGGTTTCGCCGTGGATTATGATTCAGGAAAGGGCGCAGTCCTGATAGTGCGCACCTTTATGGTGCGCGGTGTGACCGCCCGAAAGTGTGTAGCCGAGTAGCGTGATGGCAGGTTGCCGTAGAGAAAGGCCACAGCCTCACGGTGACGTAAACGTAACGGGAACAGTTGAGAGAGCAGCCTGAGGGCTGCTTAATTGTTTCTGGATGTTGGAAAGTGGTGAATTGTGATCGTTCCCACGCTCTGCGTGGGAACGCAGCCAGGGACGCTCCGCGTCCCAAGCGGACGCAGAGCGTCCGATGAGGCATTCCCACGCGGAGCATGGGAACGATCTGGAGACACTTAGTAGGCGGTTTTACCCGTATGGTTATTCAACGAAATAACCTTGGTCTTGCCTATGCGATGACGGTAGATCTCGCGCAGGTACTTGATTGCCTTCTTCACGCAATCCCGGGACAGGCGGATATCGTTGATCGAAACGAACTTGTCCTTGTCGTTGATCAGCTCGCGGTATTTCTTCTCGTACATCGGTTTGATCGCATACCAGTTGGTATCGAGGATCTTCGCCGGGTTCTCGAATTCGTTGAGCAGGTCGTCGATCAGGTCCTCGTCAAAGTGTTCATTGATGATGAAGTCCAGGATCGAGTTGTCCAGCGTCTCGTCGAAGCGGTACGGGTTTTTCGCGAAGCAACGTTTGATGAACGCCACGATCAGGGTCAGGAAGTCGTCCGACAGGCACGGGCTCTTGGCGATCAGGGTGGTCAGCGACAGGTTGGCCGAGGCGCCGATCACCAGCGCGTAACGCTTGAGCGTGGTGTTGGGGAACAGGCTGTTGAGGTGTGTCTTCAACCGGTTCAGGTCCATGTACGACAGCTTGTAATCTTTCGGCAGGGAAACGATCGACACCACCGACGAGCAGTTCTTGAAGAAGTGCAGGTCGTGCAGCGCGGCGGCGTCATAACCCGAATTCTTGTACTGCTCCAGCGATGCGCGATAACGCTTGGACTCGATCGGCAACAGACTGATGCCTTCGATGGCCTGGGTGACTTTGTTGAAGTGCGGCAGGTCGATCGAGCGGAAGAACAGGTCGTCGATGTTCAGGCGCTGCGGCTCTTTTTCGAAGACCTTGAATTTGTCGCTGCTTGGCGGCGGGGTTTCCGGCACCACGGATTCGGCATAGGCAATCGCCACGGGGCCGGCCAGGCTCATGAACAGGTCGTTGGCGTCCAGGCGGATGGTTTCGCCGATGTCGATGCCGGCGCGACGGAAATAGTTCTGGTCGTAGTCGGTGGTGACCGCCTGCGCTGTCAGAATGTTGAAGATCTGCTGCGAAATGTATTGGTTGGCGTGCTTTTCCATCGCATTGACATCAATGTTCTGGATGTTGCCGTCATCGTTTTCTTCGGCATAACGCATGATGTCGTTGGAGATCAGCATCATTGCGTTCCATGGGCGGATACGGCCCATGACGCTCGCTTCGCTGCTGTCTTCATTGGCGAAGTTGTAGGAAAAGTCCCATTCTTCCGACAGGTATTTGCACAGCAAGCGACCGGCGTTGATGTGCAGCGCTTCGGACATTTCGCTGCGATGATCGGAAATGTTCGGCAGTACGCAGATGCCGCTGGTGAAGATCGGCTCGAAGACGAAGGAATGACCGCTCTTGCTGTCGTGCTCGTCCATCGGCTTGGTGTCGAACGTCTTGTTCATGTACGAGTGCTGCTGGGCCAGGCCGAATTCCGAGGCCATGCCCGAACCGGTACCGCCGCCAGCACTGAAGATCGAGAAATACAGGCGCGACTGGTTGGCCTTGATGCCGCAGCTGTCGATCAGGTACGAGTGAATCATTTTCCAGTCAGGGCTGGAGAAACGCTGGGTGTCCTTGTTCAGGATGATCTTGGCCAGGTACTGGCCGAGAATCGGCGCGTTACCGGCGCCACCGGCATGGACTTCCGACAAGTCCATGATTTTCATTTTGCTGTAATCGCGCAGGAAGCCGCTTTTTTCGCCTTTGCGCGAGAAGCGGATGCGACCGGCGATGTCTTTGTCCAGGTCGCCGAGCATCACCAGTGGCTCGACCAGAAATACCGGCTTGGTGTTTTTGTTCTGGCCCAGGCGCAGGTTGTTGCGGATCCACTGGGCCGGACTGTAGCCCTTTTCGGCAAAACGCTTGTCCGGCGACAGGCGATCTTCGCTGTTGAATTCGTTGAGGTAGAACTTGCGGGCGTTGTACACCAGCTCCGCGACATCCAGCGCAATGTTCGAACCGCAGCGGCCCAGGCCGATCAGGCACACCGACGGGAATTCCTGATCGCTGTACTGTTCGTTGTCGCCTTCCAGGTGGGGCGGACGCGGGAACACCATGTCGCGCAGGCCGTCGAGGTTGTCGAGGATACGGTCGGTATTGGTTTCGGTGAAGTACAGGTATTGCTGGCTCGCCAGCGGGCGCGATGGCGGCAATGGCTTCGACGGTGCGGGGCTGTTCGCCGCCGGGCTCAGCGTCAGGTCGGAAATCGCGGTGGCCGGGTTATTTTTAGAAGTCATTGTTCGCCATGTACCTGGGCTGGTTGGTCGGGCGACAGGCTGTCGTCAAACCGTCACGGAATAAGATCTCGCGTCTTTTATCAGCGCGTATTTGGCCCAAGCGTCAGTGCCGTGGCCTGAACGTCGCTCGGGGGAATCCTTTCCTAAGTCATGATAAATCGGCCAAGATTTGGCGATCTTTAATCAAAAGGAGGCAAAATGATGTCAATGCTACCTTCGCTGGGTTTTGCCGGAATTGGCTTGATGGGGTTGCCGATGTGCCGGCGATTGCTCGCGGCGGGTTACCCGCTGACGGTGTGGAATCGCAATCCGGCCAAGTGCGCGCCGCTGGTCGAGGCCGGGGCACGTCAGGTCGCGACCCCGGCCGAACTGTGTCAGCACGCCGACGTGGTGATGCTGTGCCTGGCGGACACCGCGGTGGTGCGCGAGGTGGTATTCGGCACCGCGGGAGTGATCGAGGGTGCGAAAAATGGCCAGTTGCTGGTGGACTTTTCCAGCCTGGAACCGACGGCAACGCGTGAAATGGCAGCTGAGCTCGTCAGCAAAACCGGCATGGGCTGGCTCGATGCGCCTGTGTCTGGCGGTGTCGTCGGGGCGCAGGCTGGCAGCCTGGCGATCATGGTCGGTGGCGACGGGGCGGCGCTTGAGCGGGTTAAACCGGTTTTGCTGAGCCTCGGCCAGCGCGTGACGCACATGGGGGCGGTCGGAGCCGGGCAAGTGACCAAGGCCTGTAATCAGATGATCGTTGCCTGCAACGCGCTGGTAATTGCCGAAGTGGTGGCCCTGGCAGAGCGTTCGGGTGTCGATGCCAATTTGATCGCCGAAGCGCTGGCCGGTGGCTTTGCCGATTCAAAGCCGCTGCAGATCCTGGCTCCTCAAATGGCCGACAGTCGTTTCGAACCGGTGAAGTGGCACGTGCGGACCTTGCTCAAGGACCTGGACACGGCGGTGAAGTTTTCCCGCGAACAGGGCTCGGCAACTCCGGTCAGCGGTCTGGCGGCGCAATTGATGCGCCTGCACGGCGCCCAGGGGAATCTGGAAAAAGACCCGTCTACATTAGTGCAGATGTACCGTGCACCAGACTCAGTGTCGTGACTGAGTAGGAGTGTTTGCGCTGATTGATTTCATTCAGCACCGGGAGCAATTCGGCGAGCGGTACCGGACGGCTGAGCAGGTAACCCTGAACGTAATCGCAACTGGCACCTTCAAGAAACTGGTACTGCTCGAAGGTTTCCACGCCCTCGGTCACCACTTCCAGGTGCAGGGTGTGGGCCATGGCGATGATCGCCTGGACAATTTCCATGTCCTGAGTCGAGTTGGGAATGTCCTGGATGAACGAACGGTCGATTTTCAGAGTGTTCAACGGCAAGCGCTTGAGATACGCCAGGGACGAATAACCGGTGCCGAAATCATCGATCGACAGTGACACGCCGAGGGCGCGAATCTGCCGCAACAGCACCAGCGTATCGGCGATGTTGCCCATCAGTGCGTTCTCGGTCACTTCCAGTTCCAGCCGTTGCGGCGCGACCCCGGCGTCACGCAGCGCCCGTTCGATTTCGGAGGACAACTCTTCGCGGGCCAGGCTCAAGGGCGAACAATTGACGGCGATCCTCAGCACCTCGCAGCCTTGCCGCGATAGCTCGCCCAAGTCTTCACACGCCTTGCGCAATACCCAATGGTCCAGTTCGGTGATCAGGCCGTTGGCTTCGGCAATGGTGATGAAACGGTCCGGGGCGAGGAAGCCGTGGGTCGGGTGTTGCCAGCGAATCAACGCTTCGAGTTTGCTGACCTGGCCGGTTTTCAGGTCGTAGATCGGCTGGTAATAGAGCATCAGGCCGGTGTCTTCACGCAGGGCGTAACGCAGTTCTTCTTCCAGTTGCAGTTCCAGCGTGGCGCGGGCCTTGAGGTTGGCGCTGAAAAAATTCAGACCGTTGCGACCGCTGCCCTTGGACTGATACAGCGCCAGGTCGGCGTTTTTCAACAGTTCTTCGCAGGATTTGCCGTCTTCCGGAAACACGCTGATGCCGATGCTGGTGGTCATCACCATGCGCCGTCCGGCAAGTTCAATGGGCTCTTTCATTTTTTGCATGATGCGCTGGGCCATGTGCCGCGCTTCTTCTCGATCATGCAGGTCGATGAGGATGCAGAACTCATCGCCACCGAAGCGCGCAACCACATCGGCGTGACTGCGTATGGAGCTTCTGATGTGCCCGGCAATGACCTTGAGCAACTCATCGCCGGCATCGTGGCCAAGGCTGTCGTTGATCCGCTTGAAGTGGTCGATATCGAGGAACAGGACCGCGAGCCTGCCGCCCTCGTGGGTTTTCTCGCTGAGTTTCTCGGCGAACAGCTGGTTGAAACCGCGACGGTTGATCAGGTTGGTCAATGGATCGTAGTGCGCCACCTGTTGCAGGGACATGCGCGCCTGGTCCAGTTGGCTGAGCAACGAGTTGACCCGTTGCAAATCGTGTTCCTTGTGTTGCAACTTTTTGTCCGCCAGCGCCGCGCTGATACTGCTACCGATGATCAGCAGCGTCATGATCGCTACGGTCAGGCCGAGTTGAAAGTGATTGTTTTCTCCGGGCTGGGCCAGGAGGCTGTCGCTGGGCAGCACCAGATTGAAGGCAGCCATGCCGGTGAAATGCATGCTGATGATCCCCGCCCCGAGTACCAGGCTGGCACCGTACTTGAGCAGTTGATGAAACGTCCCTGTTTCGTTGCGCAAGTAACTCGACAGCAACAGGGCCGCCATGCTGGCGCCGATAGCGATCACGATCGACAGGCCGAACAACAGCGGTTGATAGTAGGCCTGCGCCGGCGAACTCAGTGCAGACATGCCCACGTAATGCATGGCGGCGATGCCCAGGCCGACTCCGATGGCTGACCTGAAACATTGCCAGAAGCTCAACTGCGCAAGGCTGAGGGTGTGCATCGCCAGCCACGAAGCGAGCAGGGCGATCAGCAGAGAGGCGAGGGTAATGGGCAACTGGTAGTGGATATCTATCGGTGCCTGGAACGCCAGCATGCCGATGAAGTGCATGGCCCAGATTCCGCCCGCGAGACATCCGGCGCCGACCCAGCGCCAGAGTCGCTGTGACGCCTTCTTTTCTGCATGAGCCACCCGCTCGGCCATGTCCAGCGTGGCAAAACTGCCAGCACAGGCAACCAGATAAGCCAAAAGCACCAGAAAAGGGTCATGTATGCAATTGAGTATGACCTGCCCACTCTCTGGCAGCTCGGTAATGAAATGCAGACCAAGCCACTCCATAGCATGCCCCATCGATTACTTCCTGGCTGGCGCAATCAACGCCAGCGAATGTCATGGAGTATAGAGGTCACATACGGAACGCAAGCGATAGTGGCACATTGTCCTGCAATCCTTTTGGAATGAACGCTAGATCGTTTGGAAATAAAATGTTGCACAGGCCGCGCCGGAGACGATGGCTGGGTATCAGCTTTACGAATAATTACAGACAGCGGTGGGGCGCCTGACTAGATTGCAGGTTCCGGGCTCGGATGCACTGGCAGTGAAGCCCCATAACAATAAAAGAGACGGACCCATGCAGAACTCGACCCAAGCGGCGAATGCCTGGCGCATTCTGTTCCTGCTGTTCCTGGCCAACCTGTTCAACTTTTTCGACCGCACCATTCCGGCCATCATCATCGAACCGATCCGCATGGAATGGCACCTCAGCGACTTTCAACTGGGGATCATCGGCACCGCGTTCACAATCGTCTACGCCATTGCCGGCCTGCCTCTGGGGCGAATGGCCGACACCGGCTCGCGCGCAAAACTGATGGGTTGGGGGCTGGCAGCCTGGAGCGGGCTGACGGCGGTCAACGGCATGGTGGGAAGTTTCTGGAGTTTCCTGATCGTGCGCATGGGCATCGGCATCGGCGAGGCCAGCTATGCGCCCGCGGCGAATTCGCTGATTGGCGATCTGTTCCCGGCTCACCGTCGGGCACGGGCCATGGGCATTTTCATGCTTGGCCTGCCCTTGGGTCTGCTCTTGGCGTTCTTCACCATCGGTGCGATGGTCAAGGCCTTCGACAGTTGGCGCGCACCGTTCTTCATTGCCGCCGTACCGGGACTGATCCTCGCCGTCTTCATGTTTTTCATCAAGGAGCCCAAGCGCGGCGCCGCGGAAACCGTGCAGGTTTCCCAGGAAAAGGTTGATCGGCCAATCCGTCGGGTGCTGGCGGTACCCACCTTCCTCTGGCTGGTCATGGCCGGGCTGTGCTTCAACTTCGCCACCTATGCCTGCAACTCGTTCCTGGTGCCGATGCTGCAGCGTTACTTCCTGATGCCATTGCAGGAAGCCGCAGTCGCGACCGGTGTCATCGTCGGCGTGACCGGTTTGTTCGGCCTGACGCTGGGGGGCTGGGTCGCCGACAAGATTCATCAGCGAATCGCCAATGGTCGCCTGCTGTTTGCGGCGTTCAGCCTGATCATCTCCACGGTCTGCACGGCGTGGGCGCTGCATTCGGGGCGGATCGAGATCGGTGTATTCGTGGCGGTTTTCAGCCTGGGCTGGTTGTTTGCCTACAACTTCTACACCTGCGTATACACGGCGATTCAGGACGTGGTCGAACCGCGTCTGCGGGCAACGGCAATGGCGCTGTTCTTTGCCGGGTTGTATCTGCTGGGCGGCGGGTTGGGGCCGGTGGTTGTCGGCGCACTGTCCGACCACTTCGCCCACACGGCGATGCTCGCCGCGGGCGCCGGGCAAATGACCGAAGCATTTAAAGCCGTCGGCCTGCACGACGCGATGTACCTGATTCCGGTAGCGCTGTTTTTCACCATGGTGTTTCTGGTGTTGGCGTCGCGGTGTTTTGTGCGCGATGCCAAGCGGATGAAGGATGGATTGGGAGGGGTGGTTGTGCCTGAGGGTTCTGTGGCGACGGCATAAGATCCAAAAAAGAAGGTCCGCAGTATTGCTGTTCACTTAAGGACGACCACTGTACTTGTGGCGAGGGAGCTTGCTCCCGCTGGGGCGCGAAGCGGCCCTGAAGGGGGCTGCTGCGCAGCCCAGCGGGAGCAAGCTCCCTCGCCACAGGATGCTAACGTTCTCTTAAGTGAACAGCTTACGCAGTATTGCGGGCCTTTTTTTTTCAGCGTTGGAGCAGGGGACTTAACCCGCCACCAACACCCGGATCGCTTCCAGTCGCAGAGCCGCCTTGTCGAGCATCGCCAGGCCTTGCTCGCGTTGTTTGCGCAACGCAACCAGTTCACTGTCACGAACGGTCGGGTTGACCGCTTGCAACGCGGTCAGGCGTGCCAGTTCTTCGTCGGTGTCGGCGGCCAGGCGGCGTTGTGCCTCTGCCACGCGCTCGGCATGACGCGGGAAGATTTTGTCTTCGCCGGCATTGATCCGCGGGGTCAGTTGATCGCGCTGGGCCTGGATGAACTTGTTGGCGCTGGCGCGCGGGACGCTTTCGAGTTGGTCGTTCAGGGTCTCGAACGACACCCGGGGCGACAGGTCGTTGCCATTGGCATCGAGCAGGCAGCGCAGTGCAGCGGGCGGCAGGTAGCGGCCCAGTTGCAACGAGCGCGGGGCGACCACTTCGCTGACGTAGAGCAGTTCCAGCAGTACCGTGCCAGGTTTGAGCGCCTTGTTCTTGATCAGCGCCACCGCGGTGTTGCCCATGGAGCCGGACAGCACCAGATCCATGCCACCCTGGACCATCGGGTGTTCCCAGGTGATGAACTGCATGTCTTCGCGGGACAGCGCCTGGTTGCGGTCGTATGTGATGGTCACGCCTTCGTCGTCGCCCAGCGGGAAGCTGGCGTCGAGCATTTTTTCACTCGGCTTGAGGATCAGTGCGTTTTCCGAATGGTCTTCGCTGTCGATGCCAAAGGCGTCGAACAGGGTTTCCATATAGATCGGCAGGGCGAACTGGTCGTCCTGTTCAAGAATGGCTTCGACCAGCGCGTCGCCTTCGCCAGCGCCACCGGAGTTGAGCTCCAGCAAGCGGTCACGGCCGGTGTGCAATTCAGCTTCCAGACGCTCACGCTCAGTACGGGCCTCGTCGATCAGCGCTTGCCACTCGCCGTCGTCGGCTTCTTCCAGCAGCGGCAGCAGGCGAGGGCCGAACTGGTGCTGCAAGGCATTGCCGGTCGGGCAGGTGTTGAGGAACGCGTTCAGCGCTTCGTGGTACCACTGGAACAGGCGCTCCTGTGGGCTGGTTTCCAGGTACGGCACGTGCAGTTCGATGGTGTGTTTCTGGCCGATCCGGTCCAGACGACCGATACGTTGCTCCAGCAGGTCCGGGTGGGACGGCAGATCGAACAGCACCAGGTGGTGGGAGAACTGGAAGTTGCGACCTTCACTGCCGATTTCCGAGCAGATCAGCACTTGCGCGCCAAACTCTTCGTCGGCGAAGTAGGCGGCGGCGCGGTCACGCTCGAGGATGTTCATACCTTCGTGGAACACCGTGGCCGGAATGCCGGAGCGCACGCGCAAGGCGTCTTCCAGGTCCATGGCGGTTTCGGCGTGGGCGCAGATCACCAGCACTTTGGTGCGCTTGAGCATCTTCAGTTGATCGATCAGCCACTCGACGCGTGGGTCGAATTTCCACCAGCGTTCTTCTTCATTGGCGTCCGGCTGGGCCTGGAAGCTGACTTCCGGGTACAGCTCGGCGTGATCACCCAACGGCAGTTCGAGGTATTCGTCCGGGCATGGCAGCGGGTACGGGTGCAGTTTGCGCTCCGGGAAACCTTGCACGGCGGCGCGGGTATTACGGAACAGCACGCGACCGGTACCGTGACGGTCCAGCAGCTCACGCACGAGACGGGCGCTGGCTTCGGTGTCGCCATCGTTGACGGCGGTCAGCAGGGCTTCGCCTTCGTTGCCGAGGAAACCTTGAATGGTCTTGTGCGCTTGCGGCGACAGGCGGCCCTGGTCGAGCAATTCCTGAACGGCTTCGGCCACCGGGCGATAGTTCTCGCTCTCGGCGCGGAAGGCGTGCAGGTCATGGAAGCGGTTCGGATCGAGCAGGCGCAGACGGGCGAAGTGGCTGTCCTGGCCGAGTTGTTCCGGCGTTGCGGTCAACAACAGTACGCCGGGAATGGTTTCGGCGAGTTGCTCGACCAGCGAGTATTCAGGGCTGACCTGATCTTCGTGCCATACCAGGTGGTGCGCTTCGTCGACCACCAGCAAGTCCCAGCCGGCGGCGAACAGTGCGTCCTGGGCCTTCTCGTCTTCCACCAGCCATTCCAGGGCCACCAGCGCGAGCTGGGTGTCTTCGAACGGGTTGGAGGCATCGCTTTCAATGAAGCGCTCTTCGTCGAACAGTGCGACTTGCAGGTTGAAGCGCCGGCGCATTTCCACCAGCCACTGGTGCTGGAGATTTTCCGGCACCAGGATCAGCACGCGATTGGCGCGGCCCGAGAGCAGTTGGCGATGGATCACCAGACCGGCTTCGATGGTCTTGCCCAGGCCTACTTCGTCAGCCAGCAATACCCGCGGTGCAATGCGGTCGGCCACTTCACGGGCGATGTGCAATTGGTGCGCGATCGGCTGCGCACGTACGCCACCCAAGCCCCAGAGGGAGGACTGCAACTGGCGGCTGGTGTGTTCGAGGGTGTGGTAACGCAGGGAGAACCAGGCTAGCGGATCGATTTGCCCGGCGAACAAACGGTCGCTGGCCAGGCGGAACTGAATGAAGTTCGACAGCTGGGTTTCCGGCAGGGTAACCACTTCGTTCTGCGCGTTGAGGCCGTGGTAGACCAGCAGGCCATCGACGTCGTCGACTTCGCGAACGGTCAGTTTCCAGCCTTCGAAGTGAGTAATCGAGTCACCCGGCGAAAACCGTACGCGGGTGAGGGGCGCATTCCTTAGCGCGTACTGGCGGGTGTCGCCAGTGGCCGGATAGAGCACGGTCAACAAGCGGCCGTCCTGTGCCAGAACGGTGCCCAAACCCAGCTCGGCTTCGCTGTCACTGATCCAGCGTTGCCCCGGTTGATACTGCTGCGCCATGCTGCCTGACTCCCACCTTGAAAAAGCGGGCTATCTTAACGGAATCAGGTCTCCAGACCAAAGGAATACCTGTGTGGGAGGTGCCGTAGGCTGCGTTTTTTTGATCCGCGTGGCCTGAACAAATCCTAGCTTGCGACCGTTAAGGCAGTGTCGATTGAGTCACAGTTTGCGACCGATGGCTCAAGTCGCCATTTGCGCAGCCGACAGCCTGCTGACAGGAGACCAAAAAATATGCTGCCACCGATGCTTCCCTTGAGTGCCGTGCCGATCACCTCTCAGCACGACCCGGTCCGCCCGCGCCCGGACATAGCACCCGTGGTGCCCGTGCAGGAAAGCTCCACGGACAGCACCATCGACCTGAAAAAGCGTGACCCTGAAGAAACCGCCTTGCTACTGCGCGAAGAACAGCGGCGCAAGCAGGAACAGGAAAGACGTCGCCGTGAAGCCGACGAAGACCCTGAAGCGCATCTGGCCATCCCAGGGGACGAACTCAATGCCGACAACACCGTACCGGTGGCGCCATTGATGGAAGATCAGCCCCGCCAGGGATTGTGGGTCGACATCGAGATTTGAGCGAGTGGCTGGTCAGCGCTGTCGCCAGACCGCATTATTGGCGCAAACCTGCCTCGGCAGCTGAATTCATTTGCCAGTGATGCACTGAACGCCATGAGCCAAGACGACAAACTGATCGACCTCAACGCCGAACGCGCCAAGCGTGTCCATGACCTCAACGAAAAACGCCTTAATGAAGTGCGTCAGGCGTTCGAGCAAGCCATGCCGCTGGGCAAGGCGAAGAAAAAACCGAAGAACAAACCGAAAAAACGTTGAATCCCCCGTCATCGGTTGATGCAGGTCAGTTTTTCCCCTCCTTTGAGCCCGGTCTCGGGCAACATTGATCCCGGTCAATTCTTTCTCCTGCCCGTTTGGGTAACTTAGCCCTATCGCAACAGGGCAACAGCAGGAGACGCGTCATGTTTTTCGACAACGTGGTGATCGCCGGAGTGCTGACCGTCAGCCTCATGTTCGTTTTTTTTGCAGGATTCGGATTTTTTATCTGGAAGGATTCGCACAAGCGGAAAAAACCGTAGGTCTTTCTGGATGCAATGAGCACGCAAGGCATTTTGGGCAACTTCGGTTGCCCTTTTTTTTGCCTGCGATTCCTTGAAGTTGATCGTTCCCACGCTCTGCGTTCTTGATCGTTCCCACGCTCTGCGTGGGAATGCCGCCATGGACGCTCTGCGTCCAATTCTGACGCGGAGCGTCACGGGATTCATTCCCACGCAGAGCGTGGGAACGATCATCCGGTAATAAAAAAGGCGCGGTCCTTGCGGAGCGCGCCTTTTTCGTTCGGCAGCTGATCAGCTGCCGAGTGCCTTCGAGGCCAGCCAGAACAAACCGGCCGACAGGGCAACCGTGGCTGGCAGGGTCAGCACCCAGGCCAGCAGGATGGTTTTGACGGTGCCGCCTTGCAGACCGCTTTTGTTGGCGACCATGGTACCGGCCACGCCTGAAGACAGCACGTGGGTAGTGGACACCGGCAAGCTGAAGATGTTGGCCATGCCGATCAGGCTGGCAGTGGTGATCTGCGCCGACATGCCCTGGGAATAAGTCATGCCCTGCTTGCCGATTTTCTCACCGATGGTCAGAACCACGCGTTTCCAGCCCACCATGGTGCCCAGGCCGAGGGCCAGGGCCACCGCCAGAATCACCCAGAACGGCGCGTATTCGGTGGTGGTGGTCAAGTCCTTGCGCAGCTTGTCCAGGTCAGCCTTTTCACGGGCGGGCAGGCCTGGCAGCTTGCTGACTTTCTTCGCGGTGTCATCCAGGCAGAGCAGGTAGCGGCGCACTTCGATGCGGCTTTCCGCCGACAGCGAGCGGTAGTCGGCTACGCCCTTGAGGGTGCCCAGCAACGCGTTGATGGTCGGTTCGGTCTGCTGCGGGTTGCAGCGGAATTTCTCCGGCAGATCACCTTCCACGCTTTTGCCCAGTGCCAGGAACTCGCCGAGGGTTTCGGCGTTGCGCTGGTAGAACTGATTCAGATGCAAGGTGGCATCGCGGGTGCGTTCGATCTGGTAGGTGGTGCTGTTCAGATCAAGGACGAACTGCGCCGGCACGATACCGATCAGCACCAGCATGATCAGGCCGATACCTTTCTGGCCATCGTTGGAACCGTGCACGAAACTCACGGCCATGGCGGAGATCACCAAGACCAGGCGATTCCAGAACGGTGGGTGCTTTTTGTCATCGATCTTGCGGCGCTGTTCCGGCGTCTTGTGCATCTTCGACAGCGGACGCCACCATTTCAGGCCGATCAGAATCAGCGCTGCAATCAGGAAACCTGCCATCGGCGAGAACACCAGCGACATGGCGATATCGATTGCCTTCTGCCAGTTCACGCCATCGGCCAACGGAATCTCGTTGATCAGGGCGTTGGCCAGGCCTACACCGAGAATCGAGCCGATCAGCGTATGGGAGCTGGAAGCGGGGATACCGAAGTACCAGGTGCCCAGGTTCCAGGCGATGGCGGCGGCGAGCAACGAAAACACCATGGCCAGTCCATGACCGGTGTTCACATTGATCAGCAGCTCCACCGGCAGCAAGTGGACGATGGCATACGCCACGCCAACGCCGCCCAGCAGCACGCCGAGGAAATTGAACACACCGGAAAAGAACACCGCCAGGTGTGGCGGCATGGCTTTGGTGTAGATAACAGTGGCTACCGCGTTAGCGGTGTCATGAAATCCGTTGATGAACTCGAAGGCGAGGACAAAAGTCAGGGCGAGCAGGAGGCTCACTAGCACCCAAGCATCCAGTCCGCTGAATAAATCGATCATGAAGGTTTTCTGACCCGGTCATAAGGGGGGCGGGATTATGCCAGAAAAGCGTGCCAATCAATGCACTAGCTGCTCGTTGGTAACATTCTTCAACGAATTAATTTGAGCCGCAGTCCTGCGTGTCGGTGATTTTACGGGCCTTGCAAGTCATTGAATTTATTTGAAAACACCCATGGCAAAAGGGTTTCGCGCGCTCGGAGGAGGGGCCTGAACGCTTGTGTGAAATTTCTGAGAAGAGGGTCGGATATGCGCCCTTTACCTTGTCGGATGAGCAAGGTGGCCGCTGCCCGCTTGTAGCGGGCGCAAAAGGCAACATCCATGCATCCCGCTTTTAACGGGTGCAATCGCAGACCCTTGTAAGGATTAAAGCCGGGACCATCAAGGCTCTTCGGCTTTGAGTTCCTTTTCCATTTTTTCAAGTTCTTGCTTGAAAACCTGATCCTGAACGGTGGCGCGTTTACGCCAGGGTTTGCGCTCCGGTTCGGGTTGGGCGGCGTAGGTGGTGACTTCCCCGCCGTAAACTTCCTTGTAACGTTGTTCCTGGCGCTCAAGTTCCGCGCGCAGTTCGTCTTTCGTCACAGTGCTACCTGATTGAGTTGAGATAAATTCTGGTGAAACGCGCTGCATCCAATGTATCGATCATTCTCGACGCATCGACAAGGCCGGTGAGGGCATTGTTTTACGGCAGGGCGATCAATACGTCCATGTTGCAGGCGACCACGGCACCAGAGATAAATAGCTGACGCAGCATCAGCTTCCTGTTTTCAGCGAGCGCGTTGACGATGCAATGCAGTCAGCGTCGGGCGCTTGCCGGGGGCGGCAGCGATGGAACATCGCGCCACCTTGTAGCGGAGTCGGCAAGTAGAAAACCGTCTGGCTACTGATTTGCATTATAGCGAGCGATTCACAGAACTCTATCTCTACAGAGTTAAAAGTAGGTCGCGATGTGTGATCGTTTTGTTACTCGTTACTTTCACGGCCAACTAGAGCGCTGAATGCTATCACTGTTCAGTGATAGCTTTCTGGCGCCATTAAGTCGAACAACTTTTTGGCAATTACATCGACCTTGGCAAGTCTGCATTGTCACCGTGGTGAATGCTTGAAACACGCTCTTTGATTGGCTCGGATGATGTACGGCGATTGCGATTATCGGTCAACGGTTCGATAATCGCCCAATCTGGGGCCGGCACGGCTTGTGCGCCGGACCGATAGCCACTTGTAATACTCGCTGATCCGTGTGGGAAGAGAATCTGTAATGAACGATCAACTGCGCAATTCCTTTGCCTCTGTGGCACCGCCCATCGTCGCGTCGCCCGCCAAGCGAATCCAGGCACTCACAGGTGATCCGGACTTCATGACCTCGCTGGCGAGGGGGCTGGCTGTCGTGCAAGCGTTTCAGGAGCGCAAACGGCACCTGACCATTGCGCAGATCAGTCACCGCACGGAAATTCCCCGCGCTGCAGTAAGACGTTGCCTGCACACCCTGATCAAACTTGGCTACGCCACTACCGACGGCCGCACGTATTCCCTGCTGCCCAAAGTGCTGACCCTCGGCCATGCCTACGTATCCTCGACACCGCTGGCGGTGTCGGCCCAGCCGTATCTGGACCGCATGAGCGAGCAACTGCACGAAGCCTGCAACATGGCGACCCTGGAAGGCGACGACATTCTGTACATCGCCCGCTCGGCAACGACCCAGCGGCTGATTTCGGTCGATCTGTCGGTGGGGGGGCGCTTGCCGGCCTATTGCACGTCGATGGGCAGGATCCTGCTGGCGGCGCTGGATGACTCGTCCCTGGGTGAATACCTCGAGCACGCCGATTTGCAGGCCAAGACCAGTCGCACGATCCACACCCCAGAGGCATTGCTCGAATGCTTGAAGGAAGTCCGGCAGCAGGGCTGGTGCATCGTCGATCAGGAACTGGAGCAGGGGCTGCGCTCGATTGCAGTACCGGTGTACGACGCGTCCGGTCAAGTGGTGGCGGCCCTCAACGTCAGTACCCATGCGGGTCGGGTCAGCCGCAATGAGCTGGAACAACGCTTCCTCCCTGGTTTGTTAAGCGCCAGCCGCGATCTCAGCGCTCAACTGTTTGCCTAAGGTGTTCGATAATCGCACAGAGTTGCTTCGGGTGAATTGACGCTGTTTCCTCCGGATCATTAATGTCGCGGCTGCGCCAGCATTGGCTGGCTCCCCGTTCGACTGTGATCCACGGAATAAAAATAATGAACCAGCCTCAGTCTGCTGTAGGGAACTGCCTCGACGTGCAGTCCTTCATCAATGCTCAACCCATTTCGCGTTATCAGTGGCGAGTGGTGATTCTGTGTTTCCTGATTGTCTTCCTCGATGGCCTCGACACGGCGGCCATGGGTTTCATTGCGCCTGCGCTTTCTCAGGACTGGGGGATCGATCGCGCGAGTCTCGGCCCGGTGATGAGTGCCGCGCTCATCGGCATGGTCTTTGGCGCACTGGGTTCCGGCCCGCTGGCTGACCGCTTTGGACGAAAAGTCGTACTGGTCGGTGCAGTGCTGCTGTTCGGTGCGTTCAGCCTGGCCTCGGCTTACAGCACCAACGTCGAGCAACTGTTGGTGTTGCGCTTTCTGACCGGCTTGGGCCTGGGCGCCGGTATGCCCAACGCCACGACGCTGCTGTCGGAATACACCCCGGAGCGCAAGAAATCCCTGTTGGTGACCAGCATGTTCTGCGGTTTCAACCTGGGCATGGCCGGTGGCGGATTCATTTCCGCCAAGTTGATTCCGGCGTTCGGGTGGCACAGCCTGCTGCTGATCGGCGGGATTCTGCCACTGATCCTTGCTGTCGTTTTGCTGTTCTGGTTGCCGGAATCGGCACGCTACCTGGTCGTGCGCAATCGCGGTACCGACAAGGTGCGCCAGGCGCTGGCGCCGATTGATCCGACTGTGGTGGCCCAAGCCTCCAGCTTCAGTGTGCCGGAACAGAAAACCGTGAAGGCGCGCAACGTGTTCGCGGTGATCTTCTCGGGCACCTACAGCGTTGGCACATTGTTGCTGTGGCTGACCTACTTTATGGGGCTGGTGATTGTTTACCTATTGACCAGTTGGCTGCCGACCCTCATGCGCGATAGCGGCGCGAGCATGGAACAGGCGGCGTTCATCGGCGCATTGTTCCAGTTCGGTGGCGTATTGAGCGCGGTGGGTGTGGGTTGGGCAATGGATCGGTTCAATCCGCACAAGGTGATCGGTACTTTCTACCTGCTGGCCGGGGTATTTGCCTACGCGGTAGGGCAGAGCCTGGGCAACATCACGTTGTTGGCGACCCTGGTGCTGGTGGCGGGGATGTGTGTCAACGGCGCGCAATCGGCGATGCCATCGCTGGCCGCGCGCTTCTATCCGACTCAGGGGCGTGCCACCGGTGTTTCGTGGATGCTGGGTATCGGCCGTTTCGGTGCGATCCTCGGAGCCTGGATGGGCGCCACGCTGTTGGGCCTGGGCTGGAACTTCGAGCAGGTGCTGACGGCGTTGGTGATTCCGGCAGCATTGGCGACCGCCGCGGTGGTGATCAAGGGTTTGGTCAGCCATGCGGATGCAACCTGATTTCAGGCGTCTGAATCTTCATCGTGGTTGATGGCATCTTCGCGGGCAAGCCTCGCTCCTACAGAGGCACCTGGATTTGTAGGGGCGAGTCTTGCCCGCGAAGCTTTCGGGTACCAATAGCCGGATAACAATGTGTTCGATAAGCGAACACTCAGTCGATTATCGGATTGTTTGACGTTTTTCACGGGCTTACTCTTCAGCCACTCCGGCGCTGCGCATCGGCGCCTTTTTTCAAAGTCGGAAGGCTTTACCCATCTGAAGCACCTGGAGAAGCATGATGCGTGACGTTTACATCTGCGACGCGATTCGCACCCCCATCGGCCGTTTTGGTGGTGGTTTGTCTGCGGTTCGCGCCGACGACCTGGCCGCCGTGCCGCTCAAGGCCTTGATGGAGCGCAATCCATCGGTGGACTGGAATGCCGTCGACGAGGTGTTCCTCGGTTGCGCCAACCAGGCGGGTGAAGACAACCGCAACGTGGCGCGCATGGCGCTGCTGCTGGCCGGTTTGCCGCAGACCATTCCCGGCGTGACTCTCAATCGCCTGTGCGCCTCGGGCATGGACGCCATCGGCACGGCGTTCCGCGCCATCGCCAGCGGTGAAATGGAGCTGGCGATTGCCGGTGGCGTGGAGTCGATGTCCCGTGCGCCGTTCGTGATGGGCAAGGCGGACGCCGGGTTTTCGCGCAACATGAAACTGGAAGACACCACCATCGGCTGGCGTTTCATCAACCCGCTGATGAAAGCCCAGTACGGTGTGGACGCGATGCCGCAGACCGCCGACAACGTTGCTGATGATTACAAGGTGTCCCGCGCCGATCAGGACGCATTCGCCTTGCGCAGTCAGCAACGCACCGCTGCCGCCCAGGCCGCAGGTTTTTTCGCCGAAGAAATCGTCGAAGTGCGCATTGCCCACAAGAAGGGTGAAACCATCGTCAGCCAGGACGAACATCCTCGCGCCGACACCACCCTGGAAGCCCTGGCCAAACTCAAACCGGTCAACGGTCCCGACAAAACCGTCACAGCCGGCAACGCCTCGGGCGTGAACGACGGCGCCGCGGCGCTGATCCTCGCCTCGGCCGAAGCGGTGAAAAAACACGGTCTGACTGCCCGCGCCAAAGTGCTGGGCATGGCCAGCGCCGGTGTGGCACCGCGTGTGATGGGCATTGGCCCGGTGCCGGCGGTACGTAAACTGATCGAGCGCCTTGGTGTGGCGGTCAGCGATTTCGACGTGATCGAACTCAACGAAGCCTTCGCCAGCCAGGGTCTGGCGGTGTTGCGTGAGCTGGGAATTGCCGACGACGCGCCGCAGGTCAATCCAAACGGTGGCGCCATTGCCCTGGGGCATCCGTTGGGCATGAGCGGTGCGCGTCTGGTCCTGACGGCGTTGCATCAGCTGGAAAAGACCGGTGGCAAGAAAGGCCTGGCGACCATGTGCGTCGGTGTCGGCCAGGGGCTGGCTTTGGCAATCGAACGGGTCTGACACGCCCTGTCGACTTATAAGAACTGAGGAAAGTGTAATGACTGACAAGCCTGGTTATCGTCGCCCGCAGGAGGGTACTCAGCCGGAGTACCTGCACCCGAGCTATCAATCCACCAACCTGCGCTCTCCATCGAAGCCGTTGGTGTTTCTGCCCCATTCGCTGTCGGAAATCACCGGGCCGACCGTCGGCGCCGAGCGCGTCAACGAAAAAGACAATGACCTGACCGCTCAGCACGAAGGTCAGCCGCAGGGTGAGCGCATCATCATTCATGGCCGCGTGCTGGATGAAAACGGTCTGCCGGTGCCGGGGATTCTGGTGGAGATCTGGCAGGCCAACGCCGCCGGTCGTTACGCCCACGCCCGTGACCTGCACGACGCGCCGCTGGATCCGAACTTCACTGGCACCGGCCGCACCGTGACCGACGCCGATGGCTGGTACCAGTTCCAGACCATCAAGCCCGGCGCGTACCCATGGGGCAACCATCACAACGCCTGGCGCCCGGCGCACATTCATTTCTCGCTGTTCGGGCCGAGCATCCTGACGCGCCTGGTCACGCAAATGTATTTCCCGGGCGACCCGCTGCTGGCTTACGACCCGATCTACAACTGCGTGCCCGATACCAGTGCCAAAGAGCGCTTGATCGCCACGTTCGATCTGGAAAAAACCATCCCTTCCTATGCCCTCGGTTATCGCTGGGACATCGTTTTGCGCGGCCGCGACGCCACGCCGATGGAGAAATAAGATGACGCTGACTGCGACCACGTCCCACACCGTAGGGCCGTACTATCACATCGGCCTGACCTGGCTGAACCGCGAAAACCTGACCGTCGAAAACACCCTGGGCGAGCGCGTGGCGATCACCGGGCAAGTGGTCGACGGCAACGGCGATGTCGTCAACGACGCCATGCTGGAAGTCTGGCAGGCCAACGCCGCCGGCAAGTACGACCACCCGGAAGACGACCAGGACAAACCCCTGGACCCGAATTTCGAAGGTTTCGGCCGGGTGCCGGTGGATGCCGAAGGGCGTTTTCGTTTCACCACCATCAAGCCGGGCACGGTCGAAGGCCTCAAGGGCACGACCCAGGCGCCGCACCTTGTGGTTCTGGTGTTCGCCCGTGGCTTGGTCAAGCACCTGCTGACGCGGATCTACTTCGAGGGTGAACCGGCCAACGTCGACGATCCGTTGCTGGAGTGCGTGCCGGCCGAGCGCCGCACCACGTTGCTGGCGAAGAAGGATGCATCGGGCGTGTATCAGTGGAATGTGATTCTGCAGGGCACCGATGCCGAGACGGTGTTCTTCGATTATTGAATGGACTCAAAACTTGTGGTGAGGGAGCAAGCTCCCTCGCCACAAGTGCGTGTTTTGGCCTCAGGTAATGCTTCTGCGGAACGGGACTGTTGCAAAGTGTGTCTAGACTCTACTGTCCCTATTGAGTGAAAAACGATGACGACTCCCACGGCTCCTACAGCTCTTTATACGGGTGAAGAACGCAGCAAGCGGATCTTCGCCATTGTCGGCGCTTCGTCCGGCAACCTCGTCGAATGGTTCGACTTCTACGTCTACGCGTTCTGTGCGATTTATTTCGCCCCCGCGTTCTTTCCGTCCGACAACCCCACGGTGCAGTTGGTAAACACCGCGGGCGTGTTCGCTGCCGGGTTCCTGATGCGGCCGATTGGCGGCTGGATCTTCGGCCGTGTCGCGGACAAGCACGGGCGCAAGAACTCGATGCTGATCTCGATTCTGATGATGTGCTTCGGCTCGCTGCTCATCGCTTGCCTGCCGACCTATAAAGACATAGGTGTCTGGGCGCCGATCCTGTTGCTGTTCGCGCGCTTGCTGCAAGGTTTGTCAGTAGGCGGGGAGTACGGCACCACCGCGACCTACATGAGCGAAGTGGCGCTCAAGGGCCAGCGCGGTTTCTTTGCGTCGTTCCAGTACGTGACCCTGATCGGTGGGCAGTTGCTGGCAGTGTCGCTGGTGGTGATCCTGCAACAGTTCCTCACTGAAGAAGACCTGCGCGCCTACGGCTGGCGGATTCCGTTCGTGGTCGGTGCGGTGGCGGCGTTGATTTCGCTGTTCCTGCGTCGCTCGCTGAAAGAAACCACCAGCAAGGAAATGCGCGAGAACAAAGACGCCGGCAGCATCAGGGCGCTGTTCCGCGACCATAAGGCGGCGTTTATTACCGTGCTGGGCTACACCGCCGGTGGCTCGCTGATTTTCTACACCTTTACCACGTACATGCAGAAATACCTGGTGAACACCGCCGGCATGCACGCCAAGACCGCCAGTTACATCATGACCGGCGCACTGTTCCTGTATATGTGCATGCAGCCTGTGTTCGGCATGCTCGCCGACAAGATCGGTCGACGTAACTCGATGCTCTGGTTCGGTGCCCTGGGCACGTTGTGCACTGTGCCGATCCTGCTGAGCCTGAAAAGCGTCAGCAGCCCGTTCCTGGCTTTTGTGCTGATTACCCTGGCACTGTCGATCGTCAGTTTTTACACCTCGATCAGCGGTCTGGTGAAAGCCGAGATGTTCCCGCCGGAAGTGCGCGCACTGGGTGTCGGCCTGGCATATGCGGTGGCCAATGCGATCTTCGGCGGTTCGGCGGAATTTGTGGCCTTGAGCCTCAAGAACGTCGGCATGGAAAACGCCTTCTACTGGTACGTAACGGTGATGATGGCGATTGCCTTCCTGTTCAGCCTGCGTCTGCCGAAACAGGCGAAGTATCTGCATCACGACCTTTGATCTTCACGCGCGGGCCACAAAGGCCCGCGCCTTCAGGGACTGTTTATGAACCAGCGACCGGGCAATCAGTTGTTCGATGCCTACTTCACTGCCCGCGATATGCGTGAGGTGTTCTGCGATCAGGGGCGGGTGCAGGCGATGCTCGATTTCGAAGCGGCATTGGCCCGGGCCGAAGCACGGGTCGGGTTGATTCCGATGAGTGCTGTCGGGCCAATCGAGAATGCGTGCGAGGCCGGGCTTTACGATTTCGCTGCCCTCGGCGAGGCGATTGCCGTCGCCGGCAACTCGGCGATTCCGTTGGTCAAGGCGTTAGGCAAGCAGATCGCTGCGCAGAATGCCGAGGCTGAACGTTACGTGCACCTGGGTGCGACCAGTCAAGACGTGATGGACAGCGGCCTGGTGTTGCAACTGCGCCGGGCGTTGGAACTGATCGAAAACGATCTGGCGCAATTGGGGCAAATCCTCGCGAGCCAGGCCCAGCGTCATGCAGCCACGCCATTGGCCGGACGCACCTGGTTGCAGCACGCCACACCCGTCACCCTCGGCATGAAAATCGCCGGTTGGCTGGGGGCGGTGACCCGCAGTCGTCAACGTTTGGCCGAGCTCAAGCCGCGTTTGCTGGTGCTGCAGTTCGGCGGCGCTTCCGGCACCCTCGCGGCCCTCGGCGAGCAAGCGCTGCCGATTGCTCAAGCGTTGGCCGAAGAGCTGCAACTGAGCTTGCCTGACCAGCCGTGGCACACCCAGCGAGATCGCGTGGTGGAGTTCGGCGCGGTGCTGGGTCTGATCGCTGGCAGCCTGGGTAAACTCGGTCGCGACATCAGCCTGTTGATGCAAACCGAAGCCGCTGAAGTGTTCGAGCCATCGGCGCCGGGCAAGGGCGGTTCCTCGACCATGCCGCACAAGCGCAATCCGGTAGGCGCGGCGGTACTGATCGGCGCGGCGACGCGTGTGCCGGGCTTGCTGTCGACGCTGTTCAGCGCCATGCCACAAGAACATGAACGCAGCCTCGGCTTGTGGCATGCCGAGTGGGAAACCCTGCCGGAAATCTGCTGCCTGGTGTCCGGCAGCCTGCAACAAGCGTTGTTGATCGCTCAGGGGCTGGAGGTGGACGCCGAGCGCATGGCTCGCAACCTCGACCTCACCCAAGGCCTGGTGCTTGCCGAAGCGGTGAGCATCGTCCTGGCGCAACGGGTCGGCCGCGATGCTGCGCACCATCTGCTGGAACAATGCTGTAAACGCGCCGTGGCCGAACAGCGCCACCTGCGTGCGGTGCTTGGCGACGAACCGCAGGTGACCGCCGAACTGACGGCCGCCGAACTCGATCATCTGCTGGACCCCGCTCACTACCTCGGCCAGGCGAAAACCTGGGTCGAGCGCGCGGTGGCTGACCATTGTGCATTGACTGCCTGAAGGAGACTGCTGTGGCTTTCGTTCAACTCGCCGATGGCGAACTACATTACCAACTCGATGGACCGGTCGATGCACCGGTGCTGGTGCTATCCAACTCTCTGGGCACCGACCTGCACATGTGGGACGTGCAAATCCCGGCGTTCACCGAGCATTTTCGCGTGCTGCGTTTCGATACCCGAGGCCACGGCAAATCGCTGGTAACGCCGGGACCGTACAGCATCGAGCAACTGGGTCGTGACGTGTTGTCGCTGCTCGATGCCTTGCACATTGAGCGTGCGCATTTCTGTGGTCTGTCCATGGGCGGGTTGATTGGCCAGTGGCTGGGCATCAATGCCGGCGAGCGCTTGAACAAACTGATCGTGTGCAATACGGCGGCGAAAATCGGCGATCCTTCGATCTGGAATCCACGCATCGACATGGTCCTGCGCGATGGTCAGGCCGCCATGGTTGCGCTGCGTGACGCCTCGATTGCACGCTGGTTCACCCCGGACTTCTCCGAAGCCAACCCGGCGGCGGCCAAGCAGATTACCGACATGCTCGCGGCGACTTCGCCAGAAGGTTACGCGGCCAATTGCGCAGCGGTGCGTGATGCCGATTTCCGTGATCAGTTGTCGTCGATCAAGGCGCCGCTGCTGGTGATTGCTGGCGCTCAGGATGCAGTGACGCCACCGTCTGGCGGGCATTTCATTCAGGAGCATGTGCCGGGCGCCGAATACGCCGAGTTCTACGCCGCGCACTTGTCCAACGTCCAGGCCGGCGCTGCGTTCAGCGAGCGGGTCCTGGCGTTTTTGTCGGCTCATTGAGGGGATTGTTGTGGACGAGAAACAGCGTTACGACGAAGGAATGAAGGTGCGTCGCGCGGTACTGGGCGACGCCCATGTCGACCGCAGCCTGACAACCCTGACCGAGTTCAACTCGGAATTCCAGGAAATGATCACCCGCCACGCCTGGGGCGACATCTGGACCCGCCCGGGTCTGCCGCGCCACACCCGCAGCCTGATCACCATTGCCATGTTGATCGGCATGAACCGCGAAGGTGAACTCAAACTGCACCTGCGTGCCGCCGCCAACAATGGTGTGAGCCGTGGCGAGATCAAGGAAGTGATCATGCAGAGCGCGATTTACTGCGGCATCCCCGCCGCCAACGCAACGTTCCACCTGGCCGAGTCGGTGTGGGATGAGTTGGGGGTTGAATCGCGGGAGTGATCCGGGCGAATGATCGTTTCCACGCTCTGCGTGGGAACGCCTCAACGGACGCTCCGCGTTCGGCTTTGGACGGGACGCGGAGCGTCCCTGGCTGCAT
>NZ_RCOB01000032.1:0-4142 GCF_004307665.1 Pseudomonas sp. Sample_16 | reverse complement strand
ATCTTTTGTGCATGGGAAATACCTTTTTCCGTGAAGCGAACCCGATCCCCTGTAGGAGCGAGCCTGTCGAATCGTCGCACCGTCGCACCGTCGCGATGGACGTCAACGATGACGCTGGCTTCCTGAATGACCGCGTTGTCCTGACGTTTTTCGCGAGCAGGCTCGCTCCTGCAGGTTCAGCTGGAATTAAAACGTTGTGGCAAAGATCAGCTGGCTGTAGAGGTTTTTGTCGTTGTTGCCCAACTGCGTGCCACCCTGGTCGGCGCTCTTGTCCGGCTGGAACAGGCCTACCAGCGGCATTACCGTAAGGTGGTCGTTAAGGTGCCATTCGGCGTACAGGTCGATTTCGTGGCCATCGGTGTTACCCAGATCGCGGTCGATCGTGTCGAAATTGAAGTACATCGCGCCCACGGTCAGGTTCTCCAGCGGCGAGACGGTGAACTTGAGTTGCTGGATGCGTGAGTTGGTGTTGAACGGACCGGCATAGTTGCCCGCCACTTCACCCTGGAACCAGGTGCCGAAGCCGCGGCTGAAACCGTAGAACAGCGTGTCGTAGCCTTCCGAGAAACGGCTGTAACGGTAGCCGGCATAGGGCGTCCAGGGTGCTTCGGAAAAGGTCCAGCCGGCTTCCAGGTACCAGGCGTCCTCGGTGGCGGTGTGCGGTTTGTCCTGCTTGGCGTATTCGCCGGACAGGAACAGATCCTTGACCCCGGCGTTGCCGGTTGCGCGCAGGCTGTAGGTCTTCATGCCATCGCGTTCGAGTTGCACCGGGGAAGCGTACTGTTCGTCGATGTCGGTGGTGTCGATGTAGGTCAAGCCAACGGTGCCGGCTTCAGACACGTGCTCCAGGGTGCCGACGTACATTTCAGTCATCGCCTGGGCACGGTTGTTGGATTTCAGCCACATCAGGTCACCGCGCCAGCCTTCCTTGCCACCGATGCGCAACACCGCGGTTTCGTCGAAGGCCTTGCGCGCCGCTAGCCAATAGGCGCCGCCACGGTTGAATTCACCATCGGCCAGGCCTTTGCCGAGGTTCAGGGCGTCGCCGTTGATCAGGAAACCGTCACCGACGACGATGTTCTGACGACCGAACGACAAGTCGATGCCGTCGGCGCCCAGCACCGCAAACAGCTCAGCCGAACGCCAGCCGAGATAGGCATCTTCGAACTTGGTGGTGCGTTCCGAGCCGTCACTGAAACCGGCAGCATCGCCGTCGCCCCAGGTGCCGGAGCTGAGCATGTTCGCCGCACCATAAGCGGTACCGACACCGGCCAGGCCCTGGTCGAAACTCAGGCCGTACTTGATGTAACCCTCGCGCCACGACGAAGAACCTTCGTCGAGACGACCTGACAGGGCGTAGTTTTCCTGACTGTGGAAAACGCCGAATACCGCTTCCAGCGTGGCGTTCAGGTGACTGTCGTCATCGGCGTAGAGTTCGTAGGCTCCGGCCTGGCCGGCGCTGATCATCAGCGCGAGCGTGGAGAGTCGAAGCAAGGGGGACTTGAGCATGGTGTGGCATCCGTTCTTGTTCTTGAGCGCAGGGTTGCGGTCTGTCCGGATACTAAGTCGCGACTTTTTTCGAGCCTTTTGCCTGTTTGCCAATTAGTTGGTCGTGCGTGCCAGATTGAGCGGTTTGGCAGAACCGCCAACACGACTGGCACGCAGGGCAAAACCTCTGTGCCGGCGACCGCCGACAATCCCTCACAACCTGCCGGAGCACCGTTGCCCCGGCGCCTTCAGTGTTGGCGCTCGTCTGTTGGCGGGCGCGTGGATTTTCAAGGGCGTTTTCTTATGTTCACCTCCCTGCGTTTGCCCCTCATCGGTTTGCTCTCATTGACCCTGGTCCAGGCCGCGCTGGCGGCCGATTGCGCACCGGTGCAGAGCCGCGGCGCCGAGGTGTTTGCCAATGAATGCGGGGTTTGCCATGCCGTGAGCAAAGGCGCGACCGGCATGATGGGGCCGAACCTGGCTGGCGTGGTGGGGCGCAAATCCGGCTCACTGGAAGGCTTCAACTATTCGCAGGCCATGCGCAACAAGAACATCGACTGGCAAGCCGAGAACATCGAGCAACTCATCACCCAACCCCAGGCTTATGTGCCTGGCACCTATATGCCCTACATGGGCATGGCCTCGGCGGATGATCGTCAAGCGGTCGTGTGCTACCTCAAAGAACAACATTAATCAGGCCGGATCTGCGCCTGAACAATTCGTCTCAACGAAAGGTGATTTATGAGCAACGTTGCAATCCTGCCGCAGGTAGCTGCATTTCTCGACCGCCGTCATGGCTGCTTCATCGACGGGCAATGGGTGTTTGCCGAAGGCGACAGCATCGCCGTGGTCAACCCGGCCACCGGGCAGACGTTGTGCGAAACCCTCGATGCGCCGCTGGAAATCGTCGAGCGTGCCGTGCAGTCGTCGCACCAGGCGTTCAAGTCCGGTGTGTGGTCGAGTCTGCGTCCGGCCGACCGTGAACGCATCCTGCTGAACTTCACCCGCCTGGTGGAGGAGCACGCCGAAGAGCTGGCGCAACTGGAAACCCTGAGCCAGGGCAAATCGATCAACATGGCCCGCGCGCTGGATCTGAACGCCACCGTGGAGTTCATGCGCTACATGTCTGGTTGGGCAACCAAGATCGAAGGCCAGACCTTCGACGTGTCGATTCCGCTGCCACCGGGTGCCAGATTCACCGCGTTCACCAAGCGTGAGCCGGTGGGCGTTGTGGTTGGCATCGTGCCGTGGAATTTCCCGCTGTTGATCGCTGCCTGGAAACTGATGCCGGCGCTGGCCACCGGTTGCACCGTCATTATCAAACCGGCGATGGAAACGCCGTTGACCGCCATGCGCCTGGCGGAATTGGCCCTCGAAGCCGGGATTCCTGCGGGCGTGTTCAACGTCGTCACCGGTGGTGGTGCCTCGGTGGGTGGCGTGCTGACCTCCCATCCGCTGGTGAGCAAAGTGTCGTTCACCGGTTCCACCGCCGTGGGCAAGAGCGTCGGTGTGGCGTGCATGGAAAACATGACGCGCTTCTCCCTGGAGCTGGGCGGTAAAAACCCGATGATCGTGCTTGCCGATGCCGACATCGAAAAAGCCGTGCAGGGCGCGATTCTCGGCGGTCTGCTGAACAACGGCCAGGTGTGTGCGGCGGCTTCGCGCTTCTACGTGCATCGCTCGATTCACGACAAATTCGTGGAAGCGCTGGCGGCGGCAGTATCGGCCATGCCGATTGGCGACGGCATGAACTGCGACGCGGCCATCAACCCGCTGGTATCGCGCAAGCAGCAACAGAGCGTGCTCAAGCACATCGAACTGGCGCGGCAGGAAGGCGCTCGGGTAGTGACCGGTGGCGAGCTGCTGGAGGGCGACGGCTTTTTCGTGCAGCCGACTATTTTGGCCGACATCAACCACAGCATGGCCGTGGCTCGCGAAGAAGTATTCGGCCCGGTGCTGGGCGTAATGCCCTTCGACGATGAAGACGCCGTCATCGCGCTGGCCAACGACAACCGTTACGGTCTGGCCGCCAGCCTGTGGACCAATGACCTGGGCAAAGCCATGAACCTGGTGCCACGCATCGAAGCCGGTACGGTGTGGGTCAACGCCCATGTGTTGCTCGACCCGGCGATGCCATTCGGTGGGGTCAAGCAGTCGGGCATGGGCCGTGAGTTCGGTCGTGCGGTGATCGAGGCCTACACCGAACTTAAATCGGTGTGCATCGCCCATTGATGCAAAAAACCGCCTGTGGCGTGACGGTAATCACGCCGCCGGCGGTTTCGCCAATTCAATCCCGGCGGCGCCCAGCCGCTTGAGAATCTCGAACAGCAACTCGCTCTTGATCGCGGTAACCATCCGCGGGCTGCTGACATAACCGGTGACGGTCAACGTAATGCCCTCAGGCTTGAGCTGGCTGAAGCGCACCACCGGCGCCGGTTTCTCCAGAATGGCTTCGTGCTGGTTGTAGGTGTCATACAGCAGGTTGCGTACCTGTTCCGGGTCAATGTCCAGCGGGAACATCAGTTCGAGGGTCGCCACCCCTTGAGCGCTGCCACCCAGGGTGACGTTACGCAGGTTTTGCGAGATCAACTGCGAGTTCGGCACGATCACGATCGAGCGGTCGGCCAGCTGTATTTCGGTGGCCCGCACGTTGA
>NZ_RCOB01000224.1:0-4225 GCF_004307665.1 Pseudomonas sp. Sample_16 | reverse complement strand
TGCTCTCATGCCGGTAGCCATTGGTCGTGGCGGCCTGATAAGCTCGCGGCTTTACTCGATTGCCCTTTCGGCGCATGAACAAGGAAATAGCATGAAACAGCATCGGTTGGCAGCGGCGGTTGCCCTGGTTGGCCTGGTACTCGCGGGTTGCGACTCGCAGACCAGCGTAGAGCTGAAAACCCCGGCGCAAAAAGCTTCCTACGGCATTGGCCTGAACATGGGCAAAAGCCTGGCTCAGGAAGGCATGGATGACCTGGACTCCAAAGCCGTAGCCCAGGGCATCGAAGATGCCGTCGGCAAAAAAGAACAGAAACTCAAAGACGAAGAGTTGGTTGAAGCGTTCGCCGCACTGCAAAAGCGTGCCGAAGAGCGCATGGCCAAAATGAGCGAAGAGTCGGCAGCCGCCGGCAAGAAATTCCTCGAAGAGAACGCCAAGAAAGCTGGCGTAGTGACCACCGCTTCGGGCTTGCAGTACGAAGTGGAAAAGAAAGCCGATGGCGCTCAGCCCAAGCCGACTGATGTAGTGACCGTTCACTACACCGGCAAGCTGACCAATGGCACCGTGTTCGACAGCTCCGTCGAGCGTGGCAGCCCGATTGATCTGCCGGTCAGCGGTGTGATCCCGGGTTGGGTCGAAGGCCTGCAACTGATGCACGTTGGCGAGAAGTACAAGTTGTACATTCCTAGCGAACTGGCTTACGGCGCTCAAAGCCCAAGCCCGGCCATTCCAGCCAACTCGGTGCTGGTATTCGACCTGGAACTGCTGGGCATCAAAGATGCGGCAAAAGAAGACGCTGCCAAGTAAATCGGCGCCTGGGTCACAAACAACGCCTCGCTTATGCGGGGCGTTGTTGCATCCGGCATTTGGCGCGGATAAACAAAGCGAACAGATGCTGTAGGCTGGAGTCATAGCCAATGTAGGACCGCTGCTAACCGCGCAGGGCTGTCAAGTCAATGAAATCTTGGGTTTTTTTTGATGTGTAAAAAACGCCCGATCTAAGTTCGGCCCTTGTGTTGCGGGGCTTTCAGCCGTGAAAAGCAGGTCTGTTCACAAGGTTATCCACAATTTGTGTGGATAACATTCTAGTGGGAGGAATGATGAAAGCACCCTGGAGTTTCGCTCGTTTCTTGCCACTGGCCGGGCGCCTGATCGCACGTGGGCGATTGCCGACCTTGTTGTTCGCCGTGGCCAGCAAAAGTGCCAGCCAAGGTAACCGGTTGGGCAAACTTAAAGATGATTTGCGTCTGTTGCAGGCGCTTTGCCTGGCGTACTGGCGCGGCGAGTACCGGTCCATCAGCCCCAAGGCGTTGATCTCCGTGGTGGCAGGTTTGATGTACTTCCTCAGCCCGGTGGATGCGATCCCGGATTTCCTGCCTCTGTTTGGCATGATCGATGACATCGCCGTACTCGCCTGGCTCATGAAAGTCCTCGACGATGAGCTCAACGCGTTTCGCGCCTGGCGCAAACGGCAATTGCCGGAGAAGCTTGCCGTGGTTGAGCGCTTGCCCGATACGCCGGAACAACTTCACCTTCAGGGACCGAAAAAAAGATAGGTCGACCCCGACTTATCCTCAGATAGATACCCCCCGCGACCTTAGCCGCTGTTAGGATTACACTTCTAGGGAAAAGTGCCGACTCGCTAAGTGTTGTTGTCCTACGGGGTAGTCATGGATATTCAGATAATTACACGCGAAGGCGAGCCCGAATATGCGGTTTTGCCATGGGCTCAATATCAGGCTCTACTGAAAGCAGCAGGCATCAAAGAAGCACCGTCGAGCCCGGCCCCGGCGCCGCTGGCCGCGACAAGCCAAGACCCGACCCTTCCAGGTCTTGATCAACTACGCAGTTTGCGCGAAGGAAAGGGCATCGCCATTGAAGCGTTGGCCCGCACGGTAGGCATCAGCCCATCCTATCTGGCCATGATCGAAAGTGGCGAGCGTCTGCCCGACGCCGCGATACGTCGCAGCCTGGCCTGGGAGTTGACGGTGCCGGGGTGGAGGGATGAATCGTGAGCGTACGCATCAGTCGTCAACACTGGGATGGATTGCTGGGTGAGCTGGATCAGGCGCGCCGGCAGCGTCATCTACTGACTTATCGAGCATTGCTGGAGCGTTTGCAGTTGCCGACACCGGCCATGCAAACCTTGACCGCGGCACTGGAACATCTGGCCGCACTGGACGCCAAAGCCGAGCAGCCACTGCGCAGTTCGCTGGTGATCAGCCAGGGTGCCAGCCGCCTGCCACGTACCGGTTTTTTTGAATGCGTCGAGCGACTGGGGCGCTTTTCCGGGCCCTCCGATGGCGTCGCAGCAGCGTCGTGGCATGCCTCGGAAGTGGTGCGTGTTTTCGAATACGAATACCCGGAATCGGCGGAAGCCTGAATGTTTTTTCGACTCAAGGCGCGGGCTGGGTACTGGCTCGCGCGCAGGCTGTTTCACTGGTCATGGTTTGTGCGTCAACCGCGCGGCTGGAAATGGCTTGAGGGCCAGTTTGCCCGCATGGCGAACCTGGGCGATGTCGGTGCCCAGAGCTTCTATGGTCACATCCTGACCTTCCGCGGCGTCGGACTGGGGGCTCGCGAGGAAGGCATACGCCTTCTGCGTCTGGCGGCATTGGGCGGGGATGGCAAAGCAGCCTATCAGGTCGGCGTGATCTACCTTTCCGGAAGCCCGAGCAAGGCGCCGGATCCGGCTGAAGCGGCGCGGTTCTGGACCATCGCCGCGAAGGCCGGACATCCGCTGGCGCAGATCAAACTGCAGGCGCTGGATTCCCCTGATAGCACGCATTAAAGACTGACCTGTTTGCTGAGCGCGGCGCTGGGATCGACCCCTGCGCCGCGTTTTTGCTTTTAGCGAAACGCCCTACAGCAACCTCATCCTTGCCTGACTTCTTTCCCCGCTGAACCCCCGCAAAGTCCATTGCGCCAAATTTCCTGCGCGAAGGATTGCTTATGTTCGACCCGGTTTTTTACGTGGCCCCAGATGTTCCGGTGGGCTGATGGATCACGTCACCCGTATTGAGCGAGAGCTCGACAGTTTCCCGGACACCCTCACGCTGTACCGCCAACAGCTCAAGCGATGGTTCAGCCAGGCCGCCGATCAGGTCAGCCGCGCTACGGACATGCCTTCGCTGATGGGCATGGAGCGGGTGATCAAGCTGGGTAATACCAGCACCGTGGTCAGTAGTGCAGACGACGACTTCATCTCGACCGTGGCGCAGTGTCCGAAGGGTGGAATCCTGCACATCGAGAGCAAGTTCGAGTCGGTGTACGACGTTTCGCTGGGGAACATCAAGGTTGATGTGATTGCGGTGGAGGGTGGCGAGACGAAGCCGGTGACCCTCGACGCAGACGGTAAAGGTGAGTTCGAGGGAGAGCCGGACAAATTCTATCGCGTGCGCGTGCAAGGCGAGGTCACAGAGGCGCAGGTTGAAGCGCTGTTCTCCTCCTACGACGGCCTGTCCCTGGACCTGGACAAGTGGCTGCGCAATGAGTGGGAGGGGTTCAAGCCGCAATGGTCGCAGTCCTCTTCAACCGCCGTGGGCAACGGCTTGCTGGCCGGGAGTTGGGCGGCGATCGAGGGCGTGTGGGACGGGATCAATCTGCTTTCGGACATCCTCAAGGATCCCGAGGCGTTTGTTGCGCGACTGGGCAGCAGTGCAATTGCGTTGAAGGAAATGGCGCAGAAAACGCCGCAAGCCATGGCAAGAATCCAGCTGCTGGCCAGTGACGAAGCGGCCCTGTGTCTGCTGTTGCGCACGGCCAGTCTCTGGCTGGAAATGCTGCCGCCCAGCGTGATCGCTGGCAGCACCGCCGAAGCGCTGTCGAAGGTCGTGGTGGAGTTGCTGATCGACATCCTGATCGCCATCGTCCTGACCTTCGCCACGGCCGGGGGCGGTGTGGCCTATCTGGCAACGCGTTTGGCGGGGCGGGGCGCGCAGATGATCAGTGCGCTGACGCGTCTCGTCAATGCGTTGTTCGCCATCGTCAACACCTTCAGCGGTTACGTTGACCGCTACAAAAATGTGGCCGCACGGGGCGTTGCGGCGGGCCTGAAAAAAGGCCGGATGCAACTGCGCTGGAATGCTCGCAACAACACCTCGCTGAAAAAACACGAGCACCACGACGACGCCTCGCAACAGGCGAAAAACCCCAACGGCGACAGCGCCGATGCCGCCGACCGCACCGCCACCCATGGCTGCCCGGTGTCGCTGGTCACCGGCGAAG
>NZ_RCOB01000062.1:0-4359 GCF_004307665.1 Pseudomonas sp. Sample_16 | reverse complement strand
TGAAGGCAACTGTGTTGCTGGCCTTGATTTTGACTGGCTCACCGGTTTGCGGGTTTTTGCCGGTACGGGCGCCGCGGTGGCGTTGCAGGAAGGTGCCGAAGCCTACCAGCGTTACGCTGTCTTTGCGGTGCAGGGCGCCGGTGATTTCTTCGAGTACGGCGTTGAGAACGCGGTTGGCCTGCTCTTTGGTGAGGTCTGCTTTTTCAGCAATTGCTGCAGCGAGTTCTGGTTTACGCATATTAGTGAAGCCCCTTTGACGGTTTTTTGTTGTTATGTCCGTGCTGCTCTCTGTGGAACAGCGCCCAAAGCGCCGCAGGTGCTCTACTCTGCGGCAGACGGGAGTGAGGATGGCACGCAGCGAGGAGCCGCGCCAGTATCGACGCGGCCAATGTAGGGGCAAAACAGGGGTGATTCCGACAGAACGACCGGTATTTACGCCAGCAGTGCCGGAAGCTCTTTGTTCAGGGCCAGTTTCTCCATCACGGCCGCGCCCGTCAGGGCATAACCGAGCAGTTTTCCGCTGGCATCGCGGCATAGCACTTTGATGTCGGCCCCCTGCCCTTCGACCGTCCAGACACCCTCCGAACCCCGAGGTGGCGGGGACACCACCAATGGGCACACCGGGGTTTTCACGGTGATGGGCATCGGGCCGTAGCTGACTGCTGTCGGCTTGCCGGCGAGGGTCTGGGCCAGCGCCCTCGCACAGCTCATCAGGGGCATCACGTACAACAGATTCAGCCCATCGACCTCGGCACAGTCGCCCAACGCGTAGATATTGGCGTGAGAAGTCTTCAGGTGACGATCGACCACGACCCCCCGATTGACCTGCAACCCGGCCGCGGCCGCCAGATCGATGCGTGGACGCAGGCCAATGGCCGAGACCACCACATCGCACGGGATAACCTGACCATCGGACAAATGCGCCTCCAGGCCATCGGCAACCCGTTGCAAGCGAGTCAGCACAGGCCCCAGGTGGAAACGTGCACCAAGGCTTTCCAGACCGGCCTGAACCGCCGCGGCCGCTGCCGGGTGCAACAGGGTCGGCATGACCTGTTCACACGGTGCAACCAATTGCACCTCGTAGCCACCCAGGCTCAGGTCGTTGGCAAACTCGCAGCCAATCAGGCCGGCACCGAGCAAGAGCACCCGTTGCTTGCCGGCGGCTGCCGCGCGAAAGCGGGCGTAGTCTTCCAGGTCATTGATAGGGAACACGCAGTCCGCCGCATCGCCTTCGATGGGCACCCGCACGGTTTCTGCGCCCCAGGCCAGGATCAGGTCACGGTAAATCACCGATTCTTCGCCGATCCACAAGCGCTTGTGACCCGGATCGATGCCGCTGATGCGCGTATGGGTGCGCACTTCGGCCTTCAACTGTTCGGCCATGGCGCCAGGTTCGGCCATGCTCAGTCCGTCGGCGTCCTTGTTTTTGCCAAAACCGGTGGAGAGCATCGGTTTGGAGTAGGAGCGCCCGTCATCGGCGGTAATCAGCAGCAGCGGGGTTTCGCTATCGAGTTTGCGAAACTCCCGGGCCAGGTTGTAGCCCGCCAGGCCAGTGCCGACGATCACGACAGGTGCGTTCATTCCTTACTCCTCTGAAGGTCTTAGTTGATTTCGATCATTTCGAAATCCATTTTGCCGACGCCACAATCCGGGCACAGCCAGTCTTCCGGCACGTCTTGCCACAGGGTGCCCGGCGCAATGCCGTCATCCGGCCAGCCGTCGGCTTCGTTGTAGATCAGGCCGCAGACCACACATTGCCACTTTTTCATTCAGGTACTTCCTCAGTTCAGGCGTTTTGCCGGCTCGGACGGTCGATGCTTGCAGCTCTGCCGTCCGGCTCAGGGCGTTTTGTATAGAGGGGGCCGGGCAGATGCAAGCCTGTTCGGCGCAACGGCTGGGCGGATCACTCAAATTCACAGGCTGACATGTTAAGCTCGGCGCCTCCTTTGCTGCCAATAATGACTCATTGTGCAACACACAGAACGCCTCTCCCCGCTCGCACTCTGGCTCCCCCAAAGCCGGCTGACGCCTCAGCCCGACACGTCCGTCCTCGACTGGTTGTTCGATGATGGCTCGCTGACCAGGCGCCTTGTTCAACTGACCAACGATGCCTTCAGCGTCACGCCGCTGTTCGAAGGCTGGCAGGTCCTGCGCGCAGACGAATGCCTCGCGCTGGACCTTGCCGAAGGTACTGAAGGCTGGGTGCGCGAGGTGTATTTGCGAGGTCATGGTCAAGCGCTGGTGTTTGCCCGAAGTGTGGCGTCGCGCAGTGCATTGCAGGGCGATGGCTTGCATATGGATGAATTGGGCAGCCGATCCCTGGGCGAATTGCTGTTTTGTGACCGCGCGTTCCAGCGTCAGGCCATCGAGGTTTGCCACTACCCCCAGGAATGGTTGCCGAACGAAGTGCGGGCTCCTGAATTATGGGGCCGCCGTTCGCGCTTCGACCGTGGCGCATTGAGCATACTCGTGGCCGAGATTTTCCTTCCGTCCCTGTGGAACGCTGCCGGCGTCCAAACGGAGAGCCGTTGATGTACCAGAGCCTGCTCAAGTCCCTGAATCGCTTGAACCCTCGGGCCTGGGACTTCATTCAACTAACCCGCATGGACAAGCCGATCGGCATCTACCTGCTGCTGTGGCCGACGCTGTGGGCGCTGTGGATTGCCGGTAAGGGCTCGCCTTCGCTGGCCAACATCGTGATTTTCGTCCTTGGCGTGGTGCTGACCCGCGCCGGCGGCTGCGTGATCAACGATTGGGCCGACCGCAAGGTCGATGGCCACGTCAAACGTACTGCGCAACGTCCGCTGGCCAGCGGCAAGATCAGCTCGAAAGAGGCGCTGGTGTTCTTCGCGCTGTTGATGGGCGTGAGTTTCCTGCTGGTGCTGTGCACCAATGCTCCGACGATCTGGTTGTCACTGGGCGGTCTGGCACTGGCCTTCACCTACCCGTTCATGAAGCGCTACACCTATTACCCGCAAGTGGTGCTGGGTGCGGCGTTTTCCTGGGGCATGCCGATGGCTTTCACCGCCGAGACCGGGGAACTGCCGGCTGCAGCGTGGCTGCTGTGGATCGCCAACCTGTTGTGGACGGTGGGCTACGACACCTATTACGCGATGACCGACCGTGATGACGACTTGAAGATCGGCGTGAAGTCCACGGCCATCCTGTTTGGCGACGCGGACCGGGTGATCATCCTGACCTTGCAAGGCCTGGCACTGGCCTGCTTGCTCTTGGCGGGCTCCCGATTCGAACTCGGCGGCTGGTTCCACCTGGGGTTGGTGGTGGCGGCAGGCTGCTTTGCCTGGGAGTTCTGGTACACCCGCGACAAGGATCGCATGCGCTGTTTCAAGGCGTTTTTGCACAATCATTGGGCAGGGTTGGCGATTTTTGTCGGGATTGTGCTGGATTACGCGTTGCGCTGACCCAAGGCCTGTCTTTGAACTGCGTTACGCAGGAGCAAGGCTTACCCGCGATGGCGCCTTCAAGATCGCTATCGCGGGCAAGCCTTGCGCCTGCAGAAGAGCGGTTACTTCTGCGACTCGTGAACGACGTGCCACACGTCCTTCATCTTGTCGCCCGTCATGTCTCCCGGCTTCTTGTCCTTCACAAACGTGTAAAGCGGCTTGCCGTCATAGGCGTATTGCATCTTCCCGTCATCTCGCTTGATGACGCTCCACTTGCCCTCGGCCGTGGCGCCCGCCGGCGCCATCATCGGTGGCCAGTTCTTCGCGCACTCGTCGTTGCACATCGACTTGCCGCCCGAGTCCTTGTCGAACGTGTACAGGGTCATGCCATTGTGATCGACCATCATGCCGTCTTTCATCATCGCCGGGTCGGCGGCCAAGGCCAGCGTCGGCAGCGTTAGCGCCGCCGTAACCAGCAGTGCCTTCCAGGATTGAGCAATGTGATTCATGGAAACCTTCCTTTTGCGGGTTGTCAGGATTCGGACTTAGAGCTTAGCCCAGGATCATGGCAATCGCCGGTCGACTAAAATACTGTCACACGACTGCAATAATTCCGTTATCTAATGCGGCGCAAGACAGTTAAATGACAAGAGGATTAAGGCATGGTTGGCAGGAGCATTCTGATCGTCGACGACGAAGCGCCCATTCGCGAAATGATCGCCGTTGCGTTGGAAATGGCCGGCTATGACTGCCTGGAAGCGGAGAACTCCCAGCAGGCGCATGCCATTATCGTCGACCGCAAGCCGGACCTGATCCTGCTCGACTGGATGCTCCCGGGCACGTCCGGCATCGAGCTGGCCCGCCGCCTCAAGCGCGACGAACTGACCGGGGATATCCCGATCATCATGCTCACCGCCAAGGGCGAAGAGGACAACAAGATCCAGGGCCTGGAAGT
>NZ_RCOB01000201.1:0-4402 GCF_004307665.1 Pseudomonas sp. Sample_16 | reverse complement strand
GTGAAGATTTCTTCCCGGGACAGAATGCGCCCGGCGTTGGCCACCAACAGCCAGAGCAAGTCGAATTCGGCACTGGTCAATTCGATACCGTTGTCGTTCAACCAGGCTTCGCGCAAGGCGTTGTCCACCACCAGCGGACCAAACTGCAGGCGCCGTTGTTTTTCCGGTGCCGGTTCCGGGGCTTCACTGCGCCGCAGCAACGCCTGGATACGCGCCAGCAGCAAGCGCGGGCGCACCGGTTTGCAGACGTAATCGTCGGCGCCCAGGTCGAGGCCGAGGATCTGGTCGGTGTCATCGCTGCGTGCGGTGAGCATCAGGATCGGGCCGTCGTAGCGGTCGCGGACCTTGCGGCAGATACTCAGGCCATCTTCACCGGGGAGCATCAGGTCGAGGATCACCAGGTCCGGCTGTTCCTTGATGATGCGCGCTGCCGCCAGGGCGCCATTGCCCTCGATCGACACCCGCAGGCCATTGGCTTCCAGGTAATCGCGGGTCAGTTCGGCGAGACGCTGGTCGTCCTCCACAATCAGTACCTGCCAGGCTTCTTGCTCCACGGATGACCTCTGCTTGCCAATGACGCTAATAAGGAAGGATCCGCCCGTCTTTTTGTAATGATTCGGGGGGATAAATTGCATATACGCTGGCCGATTGTATAAACGTCACCTGCGCAGAACACAAGCCGGTAAATGCGTTCGGACATGGCGGTTTTTTGTGATAGGGTTCGCGCCCTTAAAAATCCGGCCGGCCGTTTTCGATCGTTGAAAAATGCTGAAAAAAGGTCCGGTCCAGCAGCATCGCGGCCTACACGCCGGTTCGCTCTTTCACACACAATTTACGCACAGGTTTATCCACAGGTAGTACGTTGCAATCGCCCCCCAAAACGCATTATCTTGTAGCCCAGCGCCAAAAAAACCCTAGATGTAGGGTTTAGCGCAAAAAACCAAACACAAACCGGACACCAATTTCAAGCGCTTTTCTTGCCACTGTCCGGTTGAACCAAACGTATTTTCGAAAGACCAAACCGCGCGTGCGGATGGCTACTGTATTTCGGCCCGATGGGGTGAAAACGGTACGGGTGTTGCAGTCCTGAACTGTCACCTCAAAGGACCCCGGTCTTGCGCCCAAGGCGTGAGACCAAAGACTTCGGCATGGAAGCGGCGCCCAATAGCCCCCTTCCTGATCTGTCCCGAAGTTGGTATGCCCGGCACTCGCCGGTTGTAGTGCTTCAGGACGGAACGGTGGGCACTGTGATGGTGCCCAAACAAACATAGAGAATGTGGAGACAACCCCCCATGCAAACCGACACAACTCGCGAGAACCCGCAGGGCACCTTGCCGCAGGCCGCCGATTCGACTTCGGATCTGGCAGCCACCGCGCCTGGCCAGCTGCGCGTGATCAAGCGTAACGGCACTGTCGTTCCTTATACCGATGACAAGATCACCGTCGCCATCACCAAAGCGTTTCTCGCAGTTGAAGGCGGCACCGCTGCTGCTTCGTCGCGAATCCACGACACCGTGGCCCGCCTGACCGAACAGGTCACCGCCACCTTCAAGCGTCGCATGCCATCGGGCGGCACCATCCACATCGAAGAAATCCAGGACCAGGTTGAACTGGCCCTGATGCGCGCCGGCGAGCAGAAAGTCGCGCGCGACTACGTGATCTACCGTGACGCGCGCTCCAAGGAACGCGCTGCGCACGCCCCGGTCGAAGAAGCCGTCAACGCTCACCCGTCGATCCGCATCACCCGCGCCGACGGTACTTTCGCACCGCTGGACATGGGCCGCCTGAACACCATCGTCACCGAAGCGTGCGAAGGCCTGGAAGAAGTCGACGGCGACCTGATCCAGCGCGAAACCCTGAAAAACCTTTACGACGGCGTAGCCCTGACCGACGTCAACACCGCACTGGTGATGACCGCCCGTACCCTGGTCGAGCGTGAGCCGAACTACTCGTTCGTGACCGCCCGCCTGCTGATGGACACCCTGCGTGCCGAAGGCCTGGGCTTCCTCGGTGTTGCCGACAGCGCCACCCACCACGAGATGGCCGACCTGTACGCCAAGGCCCTGCCGGCCTACATCGCCAAGGGTATCGAATTCGAATTGCTGAACCCGGTCCTGGCCTCCTTCGACCTGGAAAAACTCGGCAAGGCCATCAACCACGAGCGCGACCAGCAGTTCACCTACCTGGGCCTGCAAACCCTGTACGACCGTTACTTCATCCACAAGGATGGCGTGCGTTTCGAACTGCCGCAGATCTTCTTCATGCGCGTGGCCATGGGCCTGGCGATCGAAGAGAAGCACAAAGAAGACCGTGCGATCGAGTTCTACAACCTGCTGTCGTCCTTCGACTACATGTCGTCGACGCCGACCCTGTTCAACGCCGGCACCCTGCGTCCACAGCTGTCGAGCTGCTACCTGACCACCGTGCCGGATGACCTGTCGGGCATCTACCACGCGATCCACGACAACGCCATGCTGTCGAAATTCGCTGGCGGCCTGGGCAACGACTGGACCCCGGTTCGTGCGCTGGGTTCGTACATCAAGGGCACCAACGGCAAATCCCAGGGCGTCGTGCCGTTCCTCAAAGTGGTGAACGACACCGCCGTCGCCGTTAACCAGGGTGGCAAGCGCAAAGGCGCTGTGTGTGCCTACCTGGAAACCTGGCACATGGACATCGAAGAGTTCATCGAACTGCGCAAGAACACCGGTGATGACCGTCGTCGTACCCACGACATGAACACCGCCAACTGGATCCCTGACCTGTTCATGAAGCGTGTCTTCGATGACGGCAAGTGGACCCTGTTCTCGCCATCCGAAGTACCGGACCTGCACGACCTGACCGGCAAGGCTTTCGAAGAGCGTTACGAGTACTACGAAGCCCTGACCGAGTACCCGGGCAAGGTCAAGCTGTTCAAGACCATCCAGGCCAAAGACCTGTGGCGCAAAATGCTGTCCATGCTGTTTGAAACCGGCCACCCATGGCTGACCTTCAAAGACCCGTGCAACCTGCGCAGCCCGCAGCAGCACGTCGGCGTGGTCCACAGCTCGAACCTGTGCACCGAGATCACCTTGAACACCAACAAGGACGAGATCGCCGTTTGCAACCTGGGCTCGATCAACCTGCCGAACCACATCGTGGGCGGCAAGCTCGACACCGCCAAGCTGCAACGTACCGTCAACACCGCCGTGCGCATGCTCGACAACGTGATCGACATCAACTACTACTCGGTGCCGCAAGCGAAGAACTCCAACTTCAAGCACCGTCCGGTCGGCCTGGGCATCATGGGCTTCCAGGATGCGCTGTACCTGCAGCACATCCCTTACGGCTCCGATGCTGCGGTGCAGTTCGCCGACACGTCCATGGAAGCAGTCAGCTACTTCGCGATCCAGGCGTCCTGCGACCTGGCCGACGAGCGTGGCGCCTACGAGACGTTCCAGGGCTCGCTGTGGTCCAAGGGCATCCTGCCGCTGGATTCGCAACAGATCCTGATCGAAGCCCGTGGCCAGAAGTACATCGATGTCGACCTGAAGGAAACCCTGGACTGGGCACCGGTACGTGCCCGCGTGCAGAAAGGTATCCGTAACTCCAACATCATGGCCATCGCGCCGACCGCGACCATCGCCAACATCACTGGCGTATCGCAGTCGATCGAACCGACCTACCAGAACCTCTATGTGAAATCGAACCTGTCGGGCGAATTCACCGTGATCAACCCGTACCTGGTTCGCGACCTCAAGGCTCGCGGTCTGTGGGACTCGGTCATGATCAACGACCTGAAGTACTACGACGGTTCGGTTCAGCAGATCGAGCGCATCCCGCAAGAACTCAAAGAGCTCTACGCGACCGCGTTCGAAGTGGACACCAAGTGGATCGTCGACGCGGCCAGCCGTCGTCAGAAGTGGATCGACCAGGCTCAGTCGCTGAACCTGTACATCGCCGGCGCTTCGGGCAAGAAGCTGGACGTGACCTACCGCATGGCTTGGTACCGTGGCCTGAAAACCACTTACTACCTCCGTGCCCTGGCCGCGACCAGCACCGAGAAGTCGACCATCAACACCGGCAAGCTGAACGCTGTTTCCAGCGGCGGCAACCACGGTGACGACTCGGTCCTGGCAGCGCCTGCCGGTCCTGCTCCAGTACCGAAGGCTTGCGCCATCGACGAGCCGGATTGCGAAGCTTGCCAATAAGCTGAGCCGGTAGGCGTCGAAAGACGCTTATCCGAACCCCCGACAGGCCTCTGGCTTGCCGGGGGTTTTCTTTTGCCCCTCTGCAGGAGCAAAGCTTGCTCGCGATGGCCACTTCACGATTCGTCTGGATTACCGTGTAATCGTTCATCGCGAGCGAGCTTCGCTCCTTGTATGTTGACCCTGAGTCCAAAGAGAGAGGTTACGCTCAAGGACTC
>NZ_RCOB01000198.1:0-4429 GCF_004307665.1 Pseudomonas sp. Sample_16 | reverse complement strand
TCAACGGTCAATCCGTCGGCCCGGTGGACATCCCTGATGACCTGCCGATGATCGATTACCTGCACGAGTACAAGAACCTCACCGGTTCGCGCCTGGGCTGCGGCCAGGGCATTTGCCACGCCTGCGTGGTGATCGTTGATAACCCGGACGGCACCAGCGAAGAAGTGCGCACCTGCATTACTGGCGCGCACTATTTCGAAGGCAAGAAGGTGCGCACCATCGAAGGCCACGCGACCCGCGACGAGCAGGGCAAGGTCACTGAACTGAACCCGATCCAGCAGCGCTTCGTCGACGAATTCGCCTTCCAGTGCAGTTACTGCGCGCCTGGCTTCGTCAATGCCGCGACGGTGCTGGTAGAGAAGCTGCAGCGACAGCCCATCGTCAAAAGCCAACTGGAAAAAGTCATCGAGGACAGCCTCGGTCATCACATCTGCCGTTGCACCGGCTACGTGCGCTACTACAGCGCCACGCGCAACGTGCTGACTGATCTCGGCCTGGTCAAGGAGGGTTAAGCATGAAACAACTACTTAGCCGTCTCGCGTTGACGGTCGGCCTGGCAGCGCCTGTGTTGCTGGCTCACGCTGACGATGCGCAGGTCAAGCAGGGCGAATACCTGGCCCGTGCCGCCGACTGCATGGCGTGCCATACCGCGCCGGGTGGCGCGCCGTATGCGGGCGGCCTGCCGATCGTCTCGCCGTTCGGCACGATCTACGGCACCAACATCACGCCGAGCAAAGAGCACGGCATCGGTTTGTACAACGATGACGAATTCTTCGCTGCGTTGACCGAAGGCAAGCGCCGCGATGGGGCGAACCTGTACCCGGCGATGCCGTACACCTCGTATCATTTGATCCCGCGTGCAGACTCCGACGCGATTCATGCCTACTTGAAAACCATCGCGCCGATCGAGCGCGCCGCTCCGGTCACCAGCCTGAGCTTTCCGTTCAATGTGCGTCCTGGCCTCATGGGCTGGAACATGATGTACGGCAAGGACGTGAAGCTGGAATCCGCCGAAGGCAAGAGCGAAGCCTGGAAGCGCGGCCAGTACATGGTCGACGTGCTCGGTCACTGTGGCGAGTGCCACACGCCACGCGGTTTGCCTGGTGCGATGCAGATGGACAAGCGCATGACCGGTGGCGTTCTCAATGGCTATCTGGCGCCGAGCCTGTTGGCCACTGACCTGGCCGCGCGTGGCTGGAATCATCAGGACCTGAGCACGTTCCTCAAGCACGGCATGAGCGCCCAGGGCACGATGTTCAACGAGATGTTCCCGGTGTTCCACAACAGCACTCAGGGCCTCACTGACCCGGATCTGGCCGCCATGGCCACCTTCCTGCTCGGCGATCAGCCGCCAGCGGCAAAAGTGCTGACCGACGTGCCACTGGAAAAACTCAGCGCCAGCGCCCAGCGCGGGCGTCAGGACTACTTGAACGTCTGTGCCGGTTGCCACGCGGTCGATGGCGAAGGCAAGCCACACATCGCCGTGGCCATGCGCGGCAATACCACGCTGCGTCTGGAAGATCCGCGCAATCTGGTGCGGGTAATCGACGACGGTATCGGTGAACAGAAATTCTCCGGGTTCGAGCACATGCAACCGATGCCCGGTTTCATCGAAAAACTCAGCGATGCACAACTCACCGACTTGCTGAACTACCTGCGTCAGGGTTGGGGTGGTCTACCGGGCGACCTGGCGGTAAACGACGTGCAGAAACTGCGGGCCGATGCGCCGCTCGAGCACAAGGCGCACTGACATGCAGCATCTCGATCTGCAAGTGGTGCGGCGGGCGCTGGAGTGGTCGTTGGCCGGGCAACGCGTCTGGCTGTGCACGGTGCTCGCCACTTACGGCTCGGCGCCCCGTGCGCCGGGTTCGTTGCTGGCAGTCAATACCGACGGCCAGTGGATCGGTTCGCTGTCCGGCGGCTGCGTCGAGGAAGACTTTCTTGAGCGCGTCGCCGAAGGCGCGTTTGAGGACGCCGTCGGCGTCGTGCGTTACGGCGAAGGTGACGATCCGCGCTCGCGGGTCAGCTTGCCCTGTGGTGGCGTGCTCGACGTGCTGGTAGAGAAGCTTGAATCTGATTGCGATGTTCAGGCGCATTTGCGGGAGCTGGAGTCGGCGCTATTGGGCCGACGCCGCTTGATCCGTGAAGTCGATCTGGCCAGTGGGGCGCGCAGTCTGCTCGATGATCGCGAGCAGGGTGTTCGCGTCGAGCGTGAGGTCGACCGTGTGCGGCTGCGCATCGGTGCCGCTCAGCGCTTGTTGCTCGCCGGCTACTCCAGCGTGGCCCAGGCCTGTGCGGAGTTTGCCGTGGGCCTGGGCTTCGAAGTGATTCTGTGCGATCCGCGGGATGAAGTGCTGGAAGGCGTGGTCCTGGAAAACGTAGAGATTCGTCGTCAATTGCCATCCGTATTCATTGCCGACGGCGGCTGCCACAGCGACACGGCCGTGGTGGCGCTGACCCACGATCCGCGTATCGACGATTTGGCCATGATGGAAGCGGTACGCACCGAGGCGTTCTACATCGGCGTGATGGGCTCGCTGCAGACTTCGCACAAGCGCTTCGAGCGCTTGCGGCGCATTGGTGGCTTGGGCGATGCCGAACTGGCGCGGATTCATGCGCCAATCGGCTTGAACCTGGGCAGCAAGACGCCAGCGGAAATTGCTCTTGCGGTACTGGCCGACATCCTGCGAATCCGCAGTGGTATCGCACGGGACAAGCTGTAATCACTGATCCCTTGTAGGAGCGAGCCTGCTCGCGATAGCGGTTTTCCTGTCAGAGATTTATGACTGACACACCGCTATCGCGAGCAGGCTCACTCCCACAAAAAAGGGGCCGCATTCAGCGACCCTTTTTTTGCATTAGTATCCGAATTTATCCCGCAGCCCGTAATACCAGGCGCCCAACGCCGCAAACGGTGTGCGCAGCAATTGCCCACCGGGGAACGGATAGTGGGGCAGGTCGGCGAACGCGTCGAAACGCTCGGCCTGGCCACGCAACGCTTCGGCCAGGACCTTGCCCGCCAGATGTGTGTACGTCACGCCATGGCCGCTGCAACCCTGGGAGTAATAGATGTTGTCACCCAGCCGCCCCACTTGCGGCAGACGCGACAACGTCAGCAGGAAATTACCGGTCCAGGCGTAATCGATCTTTACATCCTTGAGCTGCGGGAAAGCCTTGAGCATCTTCGGTCGAATGATCGCTTCGATGTTGGCAGGGTCACGCGCGCCGTACACCACGCCACCACCGAATATCAGGCGCTTGTCGCCGCTCAGTCGGTAGTAATCGAGCAGGTAATTGCAGTCCTCGACGCAATAATCCTGCGGCAACAGGCTTTTCGCCAACGCGTCGCCCAAGGGCTCTGTGGTGATGACCTGGGTGCCGCAAGGCATCGACTTGGCCGCCAGCTCCGGCACCAGATTGCCCAGATAAGCGTTGCCCGCCACGATGATGAATTTTGCCCGGACTTTGCCTTGCGGCGTGTGCACTACCGGATTGGCGCCGCGCTCGATGCGTATCGCCGGCGATTGCTCATAAATGACGCCACCCAGCGACTCCACAGCCGCCGCTTCGCCCAGCGCCAGGTTAAGCGGGTGAATATGTCCGCCGCTCATGTCGAGCATACCGCCGACATATTGATCACAGGCCACCACCTCACGGATACGGCTTTTATCCATCAACTCCAGCTGCGTGTGACCGAAACGTTCCCACAGACGCTTCTGGGATTCGAGATGACCCATTTGCTTGGGGGTGATGGCGGCAAACACGCCGCCGTCCTTCAAGTCGCACTGGATATTGTATTTGGCCACGCGCTCGCGAATGATCCGCCCGCCCTCAAACGCCATTTGCCCCAGCAACTGAGCCTGCTTGGGGCCGACACTGCGCTCGATCACATCAATATCGCGGCTGTAGCTGTTAACGATCTGGCCACCGTTTCGCCCGGACGCACCAAAACCGACTTTGGCGGCTTCCAGTACCGTGACCTTGAAACCGTTCTCCAGCAAGAACAGGGCAGAGGACAGACCGGTATAACCGGCACCGATTACACAGACATCAGTCTCAACGTCGTCCTGCAGCACCGGGCGAGGCGGAACCGCATTGGCCGACGCAGCGTAGTAGGACTCTGGGTAGGGGGTGTGCGCCATCCTGCAGCCTCTGTTTAATATATTTTACGAGTGCGTCGATCCTACCCGAGTTAAAAATCCACCGCCAGCCACCGGAAAATCTTCTTTGCAGCGGCAAAATTAAATATTTTGCATATTCATAGGGTTAGCTCGAAAAAAGGTGTTGACACCCCTCCGGAATTCCGTAGAATGCCGCCTCACAGCAGGCACGTAGCTCAGTTGGTTAGAGCACCACCTTGACATGGTGGGGGTCGTTGGTTCGAGTCCAATCGCGCCTACCAAACAAAATCCGCTCTGCTGGGCGGTCT
>NZ_RCOB01000132.1:0-4506 GCF_004307665.1 Pseudomonas sp. Sample_16 | reverse complement strand
TGGCGCAGATGACGCCATCGCTGGTGATCCAGTTCGGCCTGCACCTGGTGCCGGAACTGAGTAAAACCGCGACGGTTTTCCTCGGCAATGTGGCGCTGGCATTCACCGTGCTGTTCCTGATCCTGGCGATCAGCGCGCTGCTCAATGCCTTGCTGGACATCTACGCCCGCACCGAACACGCCCGCACCCGCTCGATCAAGGGCTATGTGCAATTGACGAAAATGGTCTTGTACGTATTTGGCGCGATCATCATCGTCGCTACGCTGATCGATCGCTCACCGCTGTTGCTGCTGTCAGGCTTGGGTGCCATGTCGGCTGTGATCCTGTTGGTCTACAAGGACACGCTGCTGTCATTCGTAGCCAGTGTGCAGCTCACCAGCAATGACATGCTGCGGGTGGGCGACTGGATCGAGATGCCACAGGTCGGCGCCGATGGCGATGTAGTGGACATTACGCTGCATACGGTTAAGGTGCAGAACTTCGACAAGACCATCGTCTCGATCCCGACCTGGCGCTTGATGTCCGAATCGTTCAAGAACTGGCGCGGCATGCAGGCTTCTGGCGGCCGCCGGATCAAGCGCAGTCTGTTCATCGACGCCAGCGGTGTGCGTTTTTTGCGTGATGAAGAAGAGCAGAAACTGGCGCAGGTGCATCTGCTGACCGACTACATGTCCCGCAAGCAGGCCGAACTCAAAGCGTGGAATGAAGCCCAAGGCAACCTCGCCGCCATGTCGGCCAACCGCCGACGCATGACCAACATCGGCACGTTCCGCGCCTATGCACTGGCCTATCTGAAAAGCCACGCGCAGATCCAGCCGAACATGACCTGCATGGTCCGGCAGATGCAGACCACGGCACAGGGCATTCCGCTGGAAATCTATTGCTTTACCCGAACCACGGCGTGGGCCGATTACGAGCGGATCCAGGGGGATATCTTCGACTACTTGCTGGCGGTGCTGCCGGAGTTTGGCTTGAGCCTTTATCAGCAGCCCAGTGGCGGCGACTTGCGGGCCGGGTTGTTGCCGGCCCTGCTGGGTTCAAGCCACATTCCCGAGCCGGAAAAAAACCGTATGTAAGGGGTTCAACACGTGGCTAGGTTTTGAAGAGTCGCCGCACATCCACGGGGTCGGCATTCCCGCTTGGGTCAATAGCGAGGAAATACTTCAGCTGCCACTGCTGCGTCTTGATAGCTTGCCGGGCGACGGGCCGGGACCACGGCGGATACACGCGAATCGCTCGCTTACCGCCTTCGCCGGCAATCGACATGACACCTTTGGCAGCCAATATCTCCCGGTCGAACACAAACTGCCCGTCATGGGTTTCATCGCCAACGCTCACCACCACAAAGGCGACGCCATCGTCACTATCGAACGGTGCAATCTCGCTGGTCGGCGTTGGCCGTTTCCACAACGTGACGAACTGGCCAATCTTGGTCGGCGTGGTTTTCGCCACCCGGAAGACGATCGCCTGGCCATCGAGGCCGAAACGGAAGGCGCCATACTCGGCACTTTCCTCCTCGCGCCGCGCTTCATCCGTCAACGCCATACCTGCGCGCTTGTAGATCTGCTCAATGGCGGCGATCAAGTCCTTCATGTCCGACTCCGCAATGGCAACACTTCTCGCCTGACGCCCAACCGGCTGATCCAGACCGCCATCAAAATCACAGAGCCACCGAGCAACAACCGCCCCAGCTGCTCATGCTGATTCCAGATCAGCAGATTGATCAGCAAACCCACCGGCACATGCAGGTTGTTCATCACTGCCAGCGTCCCGCCATTGACCAGGCAAGCGCCCTTGTTCCACCAGTACAGCCCCAATGCGGTCGAGACCAGGCCGAGGAACAACAACACAGCCCATTGCAACGGTGCTTCGGGTAGGAAATTCTGTTTGCCGAACAGCAGGAACGCCGGCAACGCCACGGCCAGTGCCCCGAGGTAGAAGTAGCCGAAGCGCCGATAATGCGGCAGATCACTCGGGTGTCGTGCGACCAGATGCTTATAGAGCACCTGCCCGGCGGCATAGGTGAAGTTGGCCAGCTGCAGCAGCAGGAACCCCATGAAGAAGTCGGGATTGATCCGGTCGAAGCGAATCACCGCGGCGCCCGCGACCGCCACCAGTGCCGCGATCAAGGCCCACGGATTGAAGCGACGGTTCAGGGCATCTTCGATCAGGGTCACGTGCAAGGGCGTGAGGATGGTGAACAGCAACACTTCCGGCACCGTCAGCACGCGAAAGCTCAGATACAGGCAGACATAGGTCACACCAAACTGCAACGCGCCGATCAGCAGCATGCCGCGCATGAACGCCGGTTCCACCGAACGCCAGCGCGTCAACGGAATGAACACCAGCCCGGCCAGCAGCACGCGCACGAGCACCGCGAAGTAACTGTCGACATGACCGGCCAGGTACTCACCGATCAAACTGAAGGAAAACGCCTGGATCAGCGTGACAAAAAGTAGATAGCCCATGCTCGCCTCGTTTCGAATGGCGGCGACGATAGCGGGTTTTGCCAATGATCGCGACCAGTCAAACAATACAAAAACCTGTGGAAGCGGGCTTTTATGCCACCCCATCAAATCGTGGGCAAAAAAAAGCCCGATCTCGCTAAAGCGTTCAATCGGGCTACGGCACTCAGGAGCAATAAGTGCAAAGGGAGGTTCGATGCGCGTACAGGCTTGAAGGGTTGCGCCAGGTCACTAGACCATCGAGCGATTATCTGGCGATTAACAGGTCAGGCCACTTGCGATAGCTTGGCATTGGCCTGGTTCAGGCCTTTCTCCTGGAAGTCGCCACCCAGGTTCATGCCTTCGGCATGGATGAATGTCACGTCGTGGATACCGATGAAGCCCATGACCTGACGCAGGTACGGTTCCTGGTGATCCGCCGTGCTGCCGGCATAGATACCGCCGCGCGCCGTCAGCACATAAGCGCGCTTGCCGCTGAGCAGACCTTGAGGCCCGGTTTCTGTGTATTTGAAGGTGACGCCGGCGCGCAGCACATGGTCCAGCCAGGCTTTGAGGGTGCTGGGAATTGCAAAGTTGTACATCGGCGCGGCCATCACCAGTACGTCTGCGGCCAGCAATTCGTCTGTCAGCTGGTTAGACCGCTCCAGCGAAACCTGTTCGATGTCGCTGCGTTGTTCAGCGGGCTTCATCCAGCCACCCAGCAGGTTGATGTCCAGATGCGGTACCGGGTTGACGGCAAGGTCACGAACCGTGATCTGATCCTGCGGATGAGCGGCTTGCCATTGTTTGATGAACGTCTGGGTCAGTTGACGGGAAACCGAGTCTTGCTGACGGGCACTGCTTTCGATGATCAGAACGCGGGACATGGGATGTAGGCTCCATCTGAGAATGCTGTAAGTCGATGGAGTGAAGGTTAAACAGAGTCATATCGATGAAAAAGCGCAAATAATTGCTATAACCCATCAATAAATTCGTTTATAAGCGGAGCATGCCCGTCAGGTTTGCTCCGTTCGGTGTCATTTCGGGGTGCAGCTCAGCTCGATGCGCAGTTTGATGATGTTGCGGCTGAACTTGGCGGTGACGTTTTTGTGTTTGCCAGCCGGTACATCGATCTTTCGGGTGCGTGGAGCTTCCGGGCCGTTGCTGAAAACCGCCTTGCAGCTGGCATCGACATCGCCATAGTTGGCCACCCGAATGGAGCCGATATCGCTATCGGTGTCGAAGGTTTCGTAATCGATCTTCAGGCCATTGAGGTCTTTTTTCACATCGATCGGGTAAGCAGACGCAGTCAGCGGCAACAGGCTCAGCAGTACGCAACCTGATACCAGACAACAAATTTTTTTCATTGAGCAGTCTCCAATAAGAACTGCCCAGCTTAGGACAAGAGGAGCACATCATGAAAGCGCCCCGCGTGACCCTTGATCAATGGCGAACACTTCAAGCCGTGGTCGACCACGGTGGTTTCGCCCAGGCCGCCGAAGCGCTGCATCGCTCGCAATCCTCCGTCAGCTACACCGTAGCGCGGATGCAGGATCAGCTTGGCGTGCCATTGCTGCGCATCGACGGGCGCAAAGCAGTGCTGACCGAAGCCGGCGGCGTGCTGTTGCGACGGTCCCGGCAACTGGTGAAACAGGCCAGTCAGCTCGAAGACCTGGCTCACCATATGGAGCAAGGCTGGGAAGCCGAAGTGCGCCTGGTGGTCGACGCCGCCTATCCGAGCGCTCGCCTCGTCCGCGCGTTGACCGCCTTCATGCCGCAAAGCCGAGGTTGCCGGGTGCGATTGCGCGAAGAGGTGCTATCAGGTGTGGAGGAAGTCCTGCTCGAAGGCGTCGCCGACCTGGCGATCACCGGGTTCAGCATTCCGGGCTACCTGGGTGCGGAATTAAGCGACGTCGAATTCGTCGCGGTCGCCCACCCGGAACATTCCCTGCATCGCCTTAACCGCGAACTGAGCTTCCAGGATCTGGAAAGCCACATGCAAGTGGTCATCCGGGACTCCGGTCGCCAGCAACCACGGGACGTCGGCTGGCTCGGCGCCGAA